>CAMORQ010000001.1 GCA_946623915.1 uncultured Coriobacteriaceae bacterium
CGCTGCCAAGAACGAACTGCCCAACGTGGTGGCCGTGCTGCAGCCTCAGTCCCAGATGGAAGCCCTCGGCTACAACGACCTGTGGTACGGCTGGGATATGAACAAGTACCTGCCCTCCTTCGTGTCCCCGACCGAAGTGTTCGACGGTGCCATGATTTCTGGTTCGTTCATGCCTGCTTCTTCTAAGTGGTCCACGTACGAAATGCAGAACTTCCCCATCCTGAAAGAACTCTTCGCCTACGATGGCGTCGAATTCAACTTCATCGGCGTGATCATGTCCAACCTCAACGTTGCTCTGGACCAGAAAGAGCGCTCCGCCATCATGGTGCGCAATATGGCCCTCAACGTCGGTGCCGACTACGCGATCGTTGCCGAAGAAGGCTACGGCAACCCCGACACCGACTACGTGCGTTGCATGGTCATCCTGGAAGACGCCGGCATCCCCGTGGTGGGCGTGTCCGACGAATCCAATGGCCGCGACGGTTTCGGCCAGCCGCTGGTTGTGCTCAACGAAAAGCTCAACGCGCTCGTCTCCACCGGCAACGTGGGCGAACTGTCCGACCTTCCCGCCTGCGCTACGGTTATCGGCAACCTGGAGGCAATGAACCGCGACGGCATGTCCGGGTCCTGGGGTTACGACGAAATTCTGGGCAAGTCCGCTCGCGACGATGGCTCCATCATCATGGAAAACAACAACTGGTTCTGCGGCAATCACATCGCTGGTTTCGCCGTGAAGACCATTGTCGAAGCGTAAGAAAGGGGGATGCAAGATGGCTAAGAAAGTAATCTACTACGTCAACCAGTTCTTCGGCGGCATCGGCGGTGAAGATACAGCAGACTTCGAGCCGGAAATCCGCGAAGGCGCCGTGGGCCCCGCTATGGCCGCCAACGCTGCTCTCGAGGATGCCGAGGTAACGCACACCGTCATTTGCGGCGACAACTTCATGGGATCCAACACCGACGAAGCGCTCGAGCGCATCGCTGGTATGCTCGAAGGCAAGGAAATGGACCTGTTCATTGCTGGTCCTGCATTCCAGGCCGGTCGTTACGGCGTGGCCTGCGGTAACGTCTGCAAGATGGTTGCCGAAAAGTTCGGCGTTAAGACGCTGACCTCCATGAACGTGGAAAACCCTGGTGTTGACATGTTCAAGGCCTACACCATCATCATGGACGGCGCGAACGCCGCTGCGCAGATGCGCAAGGACATGAAGAACATGATGAAGGTCGCCAACAAGATTCTTGCTGGTGAAGAGCTCGAGGGTCCCAAGGCCGAAGGCTACTTCGCAACTGGCCGCCGCATCGAGAAGTTCCTCGAGGACGTTCATGAAAACACCGCGGCCGCTCGTGGCGTTGCCATGCTGATCAAGAAGATCAAGGGCGAACCCTATCAGACCGAACTGGAAATCCCCAAGAAGGACCTGGTTCCCGTGGCCGAGCCTGTGGCGGACCTGTCCAAGGCCAACATCGCTATGGTCACCACCGGCGGCATCGTGCCGGTCGACAACCCCGACCGCATCCAGTCTGCTTCGGCTACTCGTTGGGGCCGCTACAACATCGCTGGTGTCGATGCGCTCCCCAATCGCGCTGCCAACGGTTACAAGACCATTCACGCGGGCTTCGACCCGGCTGCTGCCGACGCGAACCCCAACGTCATCATGCCCATCGACGCTATGCGCGAATACGAAAAAGAGGGCAAGATCGGCAAGCTGCACGACTACTTCTACAGCACGGTAGGCACCGGCACCACCGAGTCCGAAGCTTCCCGCATGGCTGAAGAGATCATCCCCTACCTCCAGGAGGACGGCGTCGACGCCATTATTTTGACCTCCACTTGAGGTACGTGCACACGTTGCGGTGCAACGATGGTCAAAGTATTCGAACGTGCCGGGTTCCCGATTGTGCATATGTGCAACCTGATTCCCGTGTCCACAACGGTTGGCGCCAACCGTATGGTGCCCACCATTTCCATCCCCTATCCTCTGGGCGACCCGAACACCCCCGAGGAAGAGCAGTGGAAGCTGCGTTTCCACCGCGTAGGCGTAGCGCTTGACGCGTTGGCCACGCCGGTCGAAGAGCAGACGGTCTTCAAGGTAAAGATTTAGTGTTCGCAACAGGAGGAGGCGTGCAGGGGAACGCCGCCTCCTCCTGCTTTTGCACGCAAGGTAGGCACTCGGCCTGGTTTGCGTGCACAAGAGGAATCGAGCCCATCCTTATTCTGCAAGGGCTTGTGGAGACCGTTTCCGTTTCTGCGTCTTAAGAGGATGTGGGTCTCCGTGCGCCAGTTCTTCATGTTGGTGCATTCAGAAATAGACAATGCGTCTATATGCGACGCATGAATCGTGTAAGGGGACGATTAAATTGAATAGTAACGAATTCAAGAACCCTGTATTCATTATCGGCCTTGTGTTGGCTGCGGCCCTTTCCATTTGGGGTATTGTGGGCACTCAGAGCTTCACCGATGTTTCTAACGCCCTGTTCGGCTTCCTGACCGCCGACTTCGGCTGGCTCTACCTGCTGGTCATGCTGTCCTTCGTGTTCTTCTCTATCGCGCTGGCGGCGTCGAAGTACGGCAGCATCAGGCTCGGTCCGGACGACTCGAGGCCCGAGTATTCCACTATGTCGTGGTTTGCCATGCTGTTTGGCTGCGGCATGGGTGTCGGTCTGGTGTTCTGGGGCATCGCCGAGCCCATTTCCCACTATGTGGGTCCGATGGCTGGCATCGAGCCTTCTACGCCCGAAGCTGCCAAATTCGCCATGAGCGCATCGTTCATGCACTGGGGCCTGCATCCGTGGGCTGGTTATGTAGTCGTGGGTTTGGCTCTCGCCTACCTGCAGTTCCGCAAGGGTAAGCCGGCTCTCATTTCTTCGGCTCTCGAACCGCTGATTGGCGAAAAGAATGCAAAGGGTATCATCGGCAAGGTCGTCGACATCCTGTCCATCTTCGCGACGGTGGCTGGCGTGGTTACCTCGCTTGGCTTGGGCGTGCTGCAGATCAACGCTGGTGCGAACTACCTGTTCGGCATTCCGGTGAACCTGGGCGTGCAGATTGCCATCATTGCGGTCATTTCCGTTATTTACATCGGCTCGTCCGTTGCTGGCATCGACAAGGGCATCAAGGTCATCGGCGACCTGAACCTCTACATTGCCATTGGCGTGCTGGTTGTGTGCTTCCTCGTTGGCCCGAAGGTCGACGCGTTGAACAACCTGGTTGGTGGCCTGGGCGACTACTTCGGCACGTTCTTCCAGAGCTCGCTGGGTTTGAGTGCCTACGGTGACAACGGCTGGATGCTCGGTTGGCGCATCTTCTACTGGGCTTGGTGGATTGCGTGGGCTCCGTTTGTGGGCGTGTTCATCGCTCGCATTTCTCGTGGCCGCACTGTGCGCGAATTTGTGGCAGGCGTGCTGCTGGTTCCCGCTGTGGCATCTATCCTGTGGTTTGCGGTTCTCGGCTCCATGGGCTTGTCCTTGGCCGAAACCGGCATACTGAACGCCGAGCAGGTGGCTGGTATCGCTGCTTCGCCTGAAACCGGTTTGTTCCTGGTGCTTGGTCAGTACCCGCTTGGCATGATCATTTCCATCGTCGTGCTGGTGCTCATCTGCACGTTCTTTATCACGTCGGCGAACTCCGGTACGTTCGTGCTTGGCATGCTGTCTTCCGATGGCAACCTGAACCCGTCGAACGCCAAGAAGATCCTCTGGGGTGTTGTGCAGTCCGCTTTGGCTGTGGCCCTGCTTATGGCAGGTGGCCTGAAACCGCTGCAGACCATTTCGATTGCGGCGGCGTTCTTGTTCATCTTCATCATGATTGCCATGATGTTCTCGCTGGTGAAGGCACTTCGGGCCGACAAGGATACGCCTAATGTGGGCGACCCGGATTTTGTGGCTGATCCCAGCGTTGCGGCTATGGAGGCTGCAGCCAACGAATAACCTTGACTTGGCTATGACCAAAGAGCACGCGCATCCTGTGGTCCTATAGCCGATTGTAAGGGTTAGATATCTAAGGGCTGGCTCGCTTATGCGAGTCAGCTCTTTTGGTCTGCGGGCGTGCGGCAGCATCGAACCGCACGTGTTTAAAGAAGCACGTGTTCGTCTACACAAACACACAGAACAAAGAATAAAATTATCGCGATAATAAAATGCGTTATACTACACCTACGTCTGTAAAGCGCAGAGAAAGGGTGCAGAATGGATTTTTTGGAAATGACGCCAGAGCAGCTTAAAGAAGTGGTCATGCTGTCGTCGGCCGAAGAAATGCAAGCCTATTTGGACAAGGAGGGCGTTAGCCTGCCCGAAAAGGCGCCAGTTGAATGGCCGGCGGAGACCGAGAAATTTACCCGCATGCTGTGGCAGAAAATCAAATTCCCTCCGCGTGAAGTGTGCGGTGAAGGCGAACATGATTTCAAGCCGACGGGAAAATGCGAAATGTCGCGTAACGCCGCAACGATGCCCGGGTCGTGCTTCAGCAGGGAATTTCGCTGCTCTTCTTGCGGAACGATCATGTGGGTTCGTGACAAAGAGCCTCAGACTGAAGCGGCCGAATAAATAGTTCGACTTCTGCTTGCGGCGGGGTGGTGCAACACGCATCGCCCCGCTTTTTCGTGCAAAATATGCCAAAGGGGTCGTGCTTAATGTCTCCCCGCCGAATGTGACACCAACGCGTCGTTGCTGTCACGTTTGGATAATTCCGTGTTCTGCAACTCACCTGTGCAGCGGCACATGCCGCAGGTATAATTTTGGTACAGAGATAATCCGTTCGAAAGGATGCGTATGTCCAGAATCGTGTGGACGCGGCAGGTGCCACAGGTGTGGGACGAAATCCAGGAGACAGGCCGTTATCTGGTGCTGGAAGAATACGTTCGTGCAAAGAACGGCGAGATTTCGGACTACTACATCGAGTTATACCGCTGGTTCACCGAAGAAGCACGCAGTCGTGTGTCTATGCCGGAAGAGGCGAAGTTTCCCATCTGGGTCACGGTGGACGAGGGTCAGAAGCTCGCCCCCGCTCCGCATACAATTGGTTTCACGCTCGAAGTGCCTGATGACGCGATCGTCATAGTCGATTACGACAAATGGGGCTATCGCGTGAACCACTGGTACGTGCCGCGCGACGAAGCGGACGAAAAGGCTCACAATGAAGAACTGGCTCGCTACGGTATCGGTAACGAAGCGGCCCTTATCACGGGCGAGCAAGGCAATTTCTATCCGCAGATAAAGCGCAAGATACAATCGAGCTGGCAACGCGTGTTCGATGGTCCCAACGAGCGCATGGATCTGAACGTGGGAGCCATCTGGCAGATAATCCCGGAATGGGTTAAGGACGTGGAATTCTACGACGAAACATATGCCGACCAGTGGACAGAAGGCTACTACGACGATTAATGCGACAGAATCAGCATGTTGCTGTCATATCGGGGAGGAATCCGGTGTCTGAAACCATCACTCTCTACACTCAGCAGGCCCAAGTGGTGCTCGACGCTATAGAACGCGATGGATATTCGCGTGTGAAATGGGAGTACATTCAATCGAAGTACGGCGACGACTCGTGGGCGTTTCGCCAGGCGTATGCGTTCTTTGCGCAGAATGCACCCACTTATGTAGCGCCTCCCGAAGGTGCCGAGTCGGGCATTTGGTGCTACTGCGATCAGCGTTGGGCCGTGGCGGCGGCGGGCGGTCACCTGCTGAAGCTGGAGGTTCCCCGCGAGAAAGCGGTCCTGTTCGACTCTCGTATCTGGAACAAAATGCTCAATCTGCAATATGTGGGTAAGGATGAGGCCGACGAAGAAGCGTTCGAATCGAAGCTTGCGAGCATGGGTATAAAGAACGCGGCCGAAGCGTTCAGCACGTCGTTCTATCCCATGGCGAAGCGGGAAATCCAGCAAAGCTGGCAGCGTTTGTTCGGTTCGGCGGACCAGTGTCCCGAAACCTACGTGATGGCGGGTCTGTGGGAATTGCGTCGTGAATGGCTCGTCGACACCATGGGCCTTTAACCGTATCGAAAGATAGTCCTCGCCTGTCGTGCAGCTTCGATTACAGGCTGACCACTAGCGGCCAACACAGAATCCACGCAGCTAATTACATTTTCAAGAGCCCGTTATAATTTGTGTTTGAAGTGGTATGATTATGAAACGTAATAGCAGTTTTCGTACCATAAACGCAGCCGCTCGAACGTGGAGAAGGCCCTATGGATTTTAAACAATTGCGATCGTTCGTCGCGGTTATACGCTACGGCAGCTTCACGACGGCAGCCGAAAAGCTGCGTATTTCGCAGCCGACGGTCAGCACGCACATTCGCACTCTTGAAGAAGAACTGGGTACGCCCTTGGTGCTGCGCAATGCCAAACGTGTAGAGCTTACCCCTAGCGGTTACAAGATGTTCGATCAGGCTGAATCGATGTTGGCGATGCACGACCGCATGATTCAAAGCATGCGGCAACGAGAAAGCGATGCCATCTACCTAGGGGCGTCATCGATTCCTTCTGGCTACATCCTGCCTACGATACTAGCAGGGTTTTCCGAAGAGCATCGCGACACGCGCTTCATCATTTCCCAAGACCCAAGTCAGACCGTCATCGACGGGATGGTGTCGGGTCTGTACGATCTGGGATTTGTCGGCATGCCAGTAAAAGAAGACGCGTTGGAAAGCACGCCGTTTTGTGCGGACCGCATCGTGTTGGTCACGGCCAATAACGAACGTTATAAAAACGTCGATCGCACGGATGCGCGCTCCTTGGCTCAGCTGCTGGCCAGGGAACACGTGATTATGCGCAAGAACGGCAGCGCTACGCGTGCAGCCGGGTCGCGCGTGCTGGAGGCCCTTGGTCTGGAGGAATCGGATTTGAACATCGTGGCGCATCTGAACGACCAGGAGGCTACGAAGAATCTTGTCCAGGCAGGATTGGGCATCGCGCTTATGTCGGAGCTCGCCGTGCGCCGCCGCGTCGAGGGCGGCTGGATGCTTGCGTTCGACATTCCCGGCGTGGACACGGTGCGCCAATTCTTCGTGCTGACGCGCAAAAACGTTGCGCTCAATGAACGGACGGAAGCGCTGCGCGAGTATGTGCTTTCCCATCCCGTGCTTTAAATGCGCTCGGTATAATGGTAATCCCGATTAGAGGACGGATGCTTTCTAGCGTTCGATGAAGGAACAAGTATGGCTCAAACTCCCAATGTTGAACTGCTCAAACAACTTCCTCAGGTAGAGGAAGTGCTGCAACATGCTGCAATTGTCGGACTGCAGGGCATTCCGCACGACGTCGTCGTTGACGCCGTGCGTGCGCAAATCGATGCTTTGCGCCAACGCATTCTCGGCGGCGCCGAGCCGGACGTGGAAACAGATGCCATTGCCGAAGCGGCTGCGGCACGCGCTTCGGGCTTGAACGCCCCATCGCTGCGTCGCGTGATTAACGCATCGGGTGTGATCATTCACACCAACCTGGGCCGCAGCGTCATGGCGCAGGCAGCCATCGACGCGGTGAACGAAGTGATTGCGGGCTATTCGACGCTCGAATACAGCGTGGATTCCATGGCGCGCGGAAGTCGTCACGACCATTGCGAGCCGCTGATCCGCGCTCTTACAGGAGCGGAGGCGGCCATTGCCGTGAACAACAACGCTGCTGCGGTCATGATGGTGCTCTCGGAATTCGCTGCCGGCCACGAAGCCATCGTTTCGCGTGGGGAGCAGGTGGAAATCGGCGGGTCGTTCCGCATCCCCGACATCATGGCGCAGTCGCACGCGAAGATGGTTGAAGTGGGCGCAACGAACAAGACGCATTTGTCGGATTACGAACGTGCCATCACCGACGATACCGCTATGCTGTTGAAGGTCCATCCATCCAACTACCGCATGACGGGATTCACCGAATCGGTGTCCATCAGGGACTTGCGTGTGCTCGTCGACGAACGCAAAGCGTCCGGTGGGCAAGACATCTTGGTCTACGAAGATCAGGGCTCTGGTGCGTTCCTGCGCCTCGAGGCGTTCGGCAGCTATGCCGAGCCCGCGGTGGCGGAGTCGCTGAACGCCGGCGCCGATATCGTATCGTTTTCCGGCGACAAACTGCTTGGTGGCCCGCAAGCCGGCATCATCGTTGGGCGCAAAGACCTTATCGATCGGCTGAAAGCGAACCCTCTTGCGCGCGCTATGCGCTTGGACAAGATGACGCTGGCGGCCCTCGAGGCCACGCTGCGCCTCTACCTGCAAACCGACGTGGCTATGGAAAGCATACCGACGGTGCGCATGCTTACCGAAGAGGCCGATTCGGTGAAAGTCCGCGCCGAAGCGCTGAAGGCCGCCGTGGAAAAGGTTGTGCCAAGCGATTGCGCCGAATTGGCCGTGGTGTCCGAAACATCGCGTGCCGGAGGCGGAGCGCTTCCCATGTGCGACATCGACACCTACGCGCTGGAGGTGCGTTTCAAGAAAGGTGACGCGCAGGGCTGCGAAGAGCATCTGGTGAAGGAAAGCCCCACACCCATTATTGCGCGCATCAGTCAGGAAACCGTGCTTTGCGACGCCCGGACCATTCAGGACGAGAGCGAAATCGAGGCAATCGCCGAAGGCTTCGCCAGCTACTTTGCCAAAATGTAGGACGGAAGGGCGCCACGGAGCAGGCCGAAGGGTTTGGATGCCTCGACAGCATCGGCAAGCAGGTCTTCAAAAGTCCCCGGACATGCTCCAGGCGTCTTCAACGAAAGGACAGCAATGACCGACCAAGTGCAACCGAACCTTGTTTTAGGCACTGCCGGGCATATTGATCACGGCAAGTCGTCCCTTATCATGGCGCTTACTGGGACAAACCCCGACCGCCTAGTCGAAGAGCGCAAGCGCGGCATCACCATTGAGCTGGGTTTCGCGCGCCTCGACCTGGGCGACGGCCGCTCTATGGGCGTGGTCGATGTTCCAGGCCACGAGAAATTTGTGCGCCAGATGATTGCCGGTGCTACCGGCATCGATGTGGCGCTGCTTGTCATAGCGGCCGATGACGGCATCATGCCCCAAACGCTCGAGCACATCGCCGTGCTGCAAACCCTCGGTGTGCCCACCTGCGTGGTCGCGTTGACCAAAATCGATTTGGTCGATGCAGACTGGGTGGGTTTGGCGAAAGACGAAATCCACGCGTTTTTGGCCACTACGCCGTATGCCGACGCGCCCATCGTCCCTGTGTCGTCCCGCACGGGCGAAGGTGTGGAAGATGTCAGGGCGGCCCTCGCCGAAGCCAGCAAGCACGCAACCGCACTGCACCGGTCGACTGCGCTGCGTCAGCCGGTCGATCGTGTGTTTACCATCAAGGGCGCTGGAACGGTTATCACCGGAACGCTGTGGAGCGGCACGGCACACGTGGGCGATAGCGTGGAAGTGCTTCCGAGCGGCAAGCTAAGTCGCATTCGTTCCATACAGATGCATGATCAGCCAGTTGAAGAGGCGCCGGCGGGAAACCGTGTCGCCTTGAACCTGAGCGATGTGAAAACCGACGAAATAGCTCCTGGCGATTTCCTTGCAACACCGGGCCTTATTCAGCCCACGCAGGCTTTCGATGCCCAATTCACCTATCTCGACACGGCAAAATCGGGCAAACCGCTTGAGAGCGGCGTGCGTATGCACATAGCCCACGGCACTAAAGAGGTGCTTGGCCGCGTGCTGTTCGCCGATGGGCTCGAATCCCTCGCGCCTGGACAGACGTCGTTGGCGCAGATTCGTCTGGAAGAGCCGCTTCCCGTCTCGATGGGCGACCGTTTCATTGTGCGGACGTACTCGCCAGTGTTCGTGGCAGGTGGAGGGCAGGTGCTTATGACACACCCGCGCATGCGCACGACGCTCTACGGCGATGCCGAGGTGCTCGAAGCCCTTGCTGCAGGTGATTTGCAAAAAGCATGCGAGTTGGCGCTTGAGGCGCAAGGTGCTCCTGTCACTGCTGATCAGCTCGCGCATTTGTTTGGCACCGACCCGGCGCTTGTGGGCGAGTGCTTGCAGGCTGCGGTGACCAACGGCAGCGCACTGATGCTCGGGGGATCGAGCAGCTATTTCACGACCGAGTCGGGACGCCAGCACGCCCTTGCCGTGCTCGAGACGGCCCTGAAGGACTTCCATGCTGCCGAACCGTCCAAGATGGGTCTTCCAAAAGAAGAACTGCGACAGCAAGTGTTCCCGCGGATGGACGCAGCATGCCTGGATCTGCTGCTTGGCGAAGCACAGGCAGCCAACATCGTTGCCGAGAGCGCCGGGCTAGTGGGCCATGCGTCGTCGCAAGGTGCTGCACAGCAGGCCGAAATCGATGCTGCCGAAGTAGTGCTGAAAGCGCTTTCCGCAGCGGGCCTCGTGCCGCCAGACGTGAAGGAGCTAGCCGCAGAAGTGGGGTTGGACCAATCCCTCGTGCGCCGTGCTCTTGCGCGCCTGCGCGACGAAGGCCGCGTGTGGCGACTGAACACCGAAACCTTCTATGATGCCGAGCAAATCGACGCATGCCGTGAACGCATCCGCGCGCATCTATCCGCAGGCGGTGACGGCACCATGGCAGGCCTGAAAGAGGTAATGCAGCCAGGCATCAGCCGCAAATACGCCATGCCCCTGCTAGAAGCCTTCGATGCCGAGGGCCTCACCGTCCGCGAAGGCGACGCCCGCGTCCTAAAGTAGCAGCCCCATACCCAGAAGCGACAGCGAGCGCGAGCAATACCCGCAGGTCCCGCCAGGCCCCCGCGTGCCGCCCGGGATGCGCGAGGCGGGCAGCGCAGCGGCCCCGCCCTCCCGCAGGTCCCGCCAGGCGCGCGCCCGGACCAGCGGCAGCGAGCGCGAAGCGCGAGCGACCCGCGTCCCGCAGGTTCCGCCAGGCTCCCGCGTGCAGGTTCCGCCAGGCGTTTTGTCTAGCCCGCAGAATGCGGGCGGTGGGCATGGTCGAAGAGTCAGCGAAAGCGGCGGAGACACCCATAATTGCCCCGCCCGCGCACCGAGCGTACTTCGCTACGCGCAAGAGTGCGCGACAAGGGGCAAGGATGGGTGTCTCCGTCGCTTGCAGCGTCGGCCGAAGGCGCCGTTCGCTCCCGCGAACGGCGCAGCGGTTAGGCGGGGCCCAGAGCCGGCTCGTCTTCAGAGATTTGCGCGCGGTATTCGCTGGGTGTTACGCCGCGTTGCTGTTTGAAGATCTTGTTGAAGTAGCTGTGGTCGGAAAAGCCGACCTCGTGGCAGATGTCGCCAATGCTTTTGTCGGTGTCGGCAAGCATCTTCGCCGCTAGGTTGATGCGAAGCCCGTTCACGTAGCTGCGGAACGGCGTGTTGAATTGGTTCGAGAAGATGCGACTGACATAAGAAGGATGAACGTAGACGTGCTTGGCAACCATGTCGAGCGACATTTCGTTGTCCGTGAAGTTGTTGACCACAAACTCCTGCACCGAGCACACGATGTCGTCATCGGTATCGCCCTCGAAACGATTGCTTGCGATATCGGCGTCCATGCTCAGAGACTTGAATACCAGGTTTTCATCGGTGACCAGCGCGTTGATAACCTTCGCGATAGTCATGATCGACGAAATGTTGCCTTTAGGCAGATTGTCCAGGTACTCCTTCAGCTCGTCTAGCTTTTGAGCGTCGGCGCCTTGCGAAAGGAAGCCATGGCGCAAGAGCAGCTCGTCGGATTCTGCGGTCATGATGGGGCCAATTTGCAGTGCCGCAACGTATGTACCGTTCTCGTAAGCGGGGACGATAATGTTGGTGAGGCCGTGCGGGCAGTTGTAGACCGCGAACGTTTCCTTGTTTACGTCCTTAGAAATATCTTCGCAACGCGTAAAGAAATGGTCGATGCTGTTGGTTTTGCCGGTGATGTCTTCCATGCGCTTGCAGAAGCATTTCCCCAAATGGTTAGGAGGAAGCTCGAGAGAAATCTGGGATTCGGGTCCTACGAGAACGCAGTCGTATCCGAGGACATTGCTTACCAGGTACGCACATGCGTACAGGCTTTCAACCATTGACAAGGAAGAAGGCATGGCACACCACCTTAAACGATAAGGCGCAGTCGTGTCCTCAGACCAGCTGCGCGGATGGCGACTCGTCTCCCGGCTTATGCACCCAGGGAAAAGGTACAGTCACGGTTGCTGAGAAACAGCCGATGGTTCCCACATCGTTCCGTTAGCCACTACCCGACTCCATGTATCTTGCGTTCGAACATATCAAATCCTGGAATCTATATCAATAATCATGATTACTCGATTTGGCAAACGGACAGAACTTCCAACGGTTTTGCCGCATCGCGTCGCGCAAGGTTCACAAGGTTCGTGTTTGGACAGAAGGGCGAACCTCGATGATGCGCTATGTTATGCAACCCTTTTCAGCAAAGCGGTGCATAACAGACTAAATTTTGTAAGACGGCTGTTTTTTTCATAATAGTTCGGTAGGAATCTTTTGCACTTATCGCGAATATGCATGCCGCGGCAAATTAATTCTCAAAAGAGCCAAGTGCACTAGCCCGTGAATTCCTATCTTACGCGACACCGTTTCGGTATCGTCTAAAGACGTCTCGCACGTGAATACATCTGTTGGGGTGCGAGTACGCTTCGTCAGAGAAGGGGGATGCAATGGACGACAAAACCAATGGGCAAAGCCAATCAAAGTTTTGGAACCCGGTGTTCATCATTTCTTTGGCCATTTCGCTGGTCATTGTGGTGTGGGCAGTAGGTTTCAACGAGAATTTCTCGGTGGTGTCCAACGAAATTCTGAACTTCCTTGAAGTGAACTTCGGTTGGCTCTACCTGCTTTCGGTGCTGGCATTCGTGTTCTTCAGCATTGCCATCGCCGCAAGCAAGTACGGCAAGATCAAGCTGGGACCCGACGACTCCGAACCGGAATACAGCACCATTTCCTGGTTTGCGATGCTGTTCGGCTGCGGCATGGGCATCGGCCTTATCTTCTGGGGCCTGTCCGAGCCGATTTGCCATTTCGCGGCGCCAATGGCCGGCATCGACCCCGGTACTGACGCTGCAGCGATGTTCGCCATGCGCTCGACGTTTATGGACTGGGGTTTCCACGCTTGGGCAATCTTCTGCGTTATGGGTCTGGGACTGGCCTACGTAAGCTTCCGCCTGGGTAAACCGCAGCTGGTGAGCGCCGTGCTCGAACCCCTGATCGGCGAAAAGAACGCTAAGGGCTGGCTGGGCAAATTGGTCGACATCCTAGCTATCTTCGCTACGGTGTGCGGTATCGTTACCTCGCTCGGTTTGGGCACCATGCAGATCGGCGCCGGTCTCGAGCATATGACTAATGGCGCTATTCCTAACACGCTCGTAACTCTAGTTGCTATCGTGGTGATCATCTCGGTCGTGTACATCGGCACGGCTGTTATCGGCATCGACAAGGGCATCCAGACGGTCGGCAACATCAACCTGGTGCTTGCTGTTGCGCTGGTGGTGCTCTGCTTCGTCCTGGGACCCTCTATTGACCAGCTGAACAACCTGGTCGGTGGCCTCGGTGCTTACTTCCAGAACTTCTTCCAGGATTCGCTGCTGCTTTCGGCCTACGGCGACAATAGCTGGTCGCTTGGCTGGCGCGTGTTCTACTGGGCATGGTGGATCGCATGGGCTCCGTTCGTGGGCATGTTCATCGCCCGTATCTCCAAGGGCCGCACCATCCGCGAGTTCGTCGCTGGCGTTATGCTGGTCCCCTCCATCGTGGCCATCGTTTGGTGCGCCGTTCTCGGTTCGATGGGCATCAGCCTGTGGAAGAATGGCGTGTTCAGCTTCGAGCAGCTCGTGACGCTTTCCGGTACCCCCGAAGTGGCGCTGTTCGAAACATTTAGCCACTATCCGCTCGGCATCGTGATTTCTGTGATCGCCATCGTGTTGGTGTGCACCTTCTTCATCACGTCGGCAAACTCGGGCACCTTCGCACTTTCGATGCTGTCTTCTAACGGCGACCTGAATCCGTCCAAGACCAAGATGCTGTTCTGGGGCCTGGTTCAGTCCGCTCTGGCGATCGGCATGCTTATGGCCGGTGGTCTGAAGCCGCTGCAAACCATGTCAGTAGGCTCTGCCTTCCCGTTCATGTTCGTGCTTATCGCGGTGATGTTTGCCATACCCAAAGCGCTTGCCAGTGAGGATAAGGCGAAGGTGGGCAGTGCGGACAACATAGTCGAATTGCCCAGTCAGGTGCAAAACGAATAACTAGCCTTTACGCGCGCGCCGGCTGCTACCGGCGCGCGCAGACGCCGCCTGCGTCGGGCATGGGCGCAGGATCGGTAGTGCAGAAAAGACCGCAGAGCGAATGTGCACCCTTTTTCGCTCCGCGGTTTTTCTTTTGTGTGGACTCGCAGACTAGGCGCGCTGATACGGCTCGCGCAGCACTCGTCTTTCCCCACGCAACACTCAAGAGCAAGCATGCTGGTGAAAATAATGACCGTGATAATAATACAAAACACCAGTTCAAGTGCACATCAAAAAATTCATAGAGTTTTGTTGTCAGAGGTGCCCTTTTTAATTTTTCGCAATTTCGAATTCCTATTAATACTGGTAATAGGCGCGTAATGTGCATGCCATGGAATATCCCGTCAATCGAGGAACAAGGAGGTTTTCCATGGCAACGATCGAAGATTTGGCACAAGCAGTATTTGATGGAAGCACGAGTAAGGCAAAGAAGCTCAGCCAGGAGCTGATCGACGACGGTATGGCGCCACTCGACGTTATCAACCAGGGTCTGATTGCTGGCATGAGCGAAGTTGGCGCCCAGTTTAAGGCCGGCACGATGTTCGTGCCCGACATGATGGCAGCGGCCGAAGCGATGACCGCTGGCACCGAAGTCGTCAAGCCGCTTCTGGCCGCCGACGACATGCAGTCGCTGGGCACCGTGTTCATCTGCACGGTTAAGGGCGACCTGCACGACATCGGCAAGAACTTGGTCGTTATGATGCTCGAGTCCGCTGGCTTCAACGTGATCAACGCCGGCGTCGACGTGTCTCCCGAAGACATCGTTGCGGGCGTCAAAGAGCATCACCCCGACATCATTGGCATGTCCGCGCTGCTGACCACCACGATGCTCCACATGAAGGACACCATCGAGCTCCTGAAGGAAGAAGGCCTGCGTGACCAGGTGAAGGTCATCATCGGTGGCGCTCCCGTTTCTCAGGACTTCGCGGATGAAATCTCCGCCGACGGCTATTCGCCCGACGCTGTTTCCGCAGCCGATCTGGCCAAGTCCCTCGTCGGTGCCGCATAAGGCATTGGTATCAGTACGTCCGATTTTAAGGAGGACCCAGAGTGTATAGGACGAGAAGTTTGTACACCACCGCTGGTTTCACCGTTAACCAGCACCTGTTTTGGGAAATGCTGACCGACGACCAGGCAGAAGCCATCGTCAGCCGTACGCTTGAATTGCTCGAGCGCACGGGCATCGACATCCTCAGCGAAGATGCCGCGAAGACGCTCAAGGAAGCTGGCTGCCACGTCGACGGCAACCGGGTTCGCATCCCCACCGCCAAGTCCGAGTGGGCTCTGCGCTGCGCTCCTTCCCGCGTGACCCTGTGCGATCGCAATGGCAACCGCGCCATGCTGCTCGAAAACAACGAAGCCCACTGGGGTCCTGGCTACACCGCCAAGGAGTTCATGGAGCAAGAGCAGAACATGGACACCAACAACAACAAGATTCGTCCGTTCACCATTGCCGACGTTGAAATGTACGGCAAGCTGTGCGACACGCTTCCCAACATCAGCTTCGCCATGCCTGGCGGCTTCCCCACCGACGTTGACGAAGCCAACGCTGAAGTTGAAGTTTTCAAGACGCTGGTCAAGGCCACGCGTAAGCCCATCGTGCAGAACGTGAAGAACGTCGACCAGGCCAAGAAGATTATCGAGATGGCTGCCGCCATCGCTGGCTCTCCCGAAAAGCTGGCCATCGACCCGTTCGTGGCCCTGCATGTCGTCGTGAACGAGCCGCTGCAGATTTCTGCCGAAGCTGCCGATGTGGTTGCTTTCGCTGCTGGTCACGGCCTGCCCATTATCGTTTCCAACGAACTGGTCTCCGGCTTCACCGCTCCGGCCGAAAGCGCTGGCGTGCTGATGGTGGCTCTGGCCAACTCGATCGCCACGCTGCTCATCGCTCAGCTCGCATGCGAAGGCGCCTCCTTCATCACGGGTGGCTTCTTCACCAACAACGACACCGTCAACGAGCTGCATCCGTACGGCTCCCCCGAGATCAGCCTCCTCGGTGGCGGCTATGCCAACGTGCTCCGCACGCTGCGCATCCCGTCGTTCGGCTTCGCTGGCGGCACCGACGCGAAGTGCTCCGACGCCCAGATGGGCCTGGAAGTGGCTCTGTCCACGCTGTGCTCCGGCATTTCCGGCACCAACGTCATCCATGGCGCTGGCAACTTCGAGTCCGGCTGCGTATCCAACCCGACGGTTCTCGTGCTCGCCGACGAAATCGCTTGCGAGACGAAGCGCATCATGCGCGGCGTCGAAATGGACGAAGACCGTCTGGCCCGCGGCGTTATCGAAGAAGTGAAGCCTGCTGGTAACTACCTTGCTACCAAGCACACCCGTTACTACTTCCGCAGCGAGCAGTTCTGGCCCACGCTGATGAACCGCAAGCGTATCGACGACTGGGCGGCCGAAGGCTCTCTGACCCTTGGTGAGCGCACGGTCAACAAGATGAACGACCTGCTGGTCAACTATGAGGAAACCCCTCTGCCTGAAGGCGTTGACCTTGACAAGATCGCTGGTTAGAGCGAGTAAGGAGAGGAAGTCGAGATGAGAACTAATCTACGCGCCAACACGGCCGTCAAGATGAATGTCTTTACCGAGCAGCAGTGTCAAGAACTGGTGTTCGCAGCAGAAGAAGCCATGTGGCTCACCGGTACCGAGTTCCACGATCCCGAGTCCATCGAGATTCTGCGCAAAGCCGGCTGCACGATTGACGGCATCATCGCCCACATCCCACCGCATATTACCGAGCGCGCACTGCAGACATGCCAGAAGCACATCGTGCTGTGCAATTCCCGCACGGGCGCACGCGAGTTGTTCCTCGAAGGCGGTAATTCCTACTTCGGCTCGGGCCCGTGCACCCCGTTTACCCGCAACCCCTACACCGAAGAGCGCCATCGCGCCACTCGTGAAAGCGTTAAGTGGGCTACCAAGGTCCTCGACGCCCTGCCCAACATCGACTATGCCATGTCGCTGGGCATCGTGCAGGACGTGCCGCTGCTGCTTTCGGACCGTCATGAATTCGAGCAGATGATCCTGAACACCGACAAGCCGATCATCACCGTGTGCAACGACCAGTACGGCCAGGAAGACAACATCAAGATGGCCGAGTACATCGCTGGTGGCGAAGAAGAGCTGCGCAACCATCCGTTCATCTGCCTGTATGCAGAGCCCATTTCCCCGGGCGTCCACTGCATCGAGGCTGCTCAGAAGATGGTGTACGGTGCTCGCAAGGGTCTGCCCACGATTTACACGCCTTGCATCATGGCTGGCGGCACCGCTCCGGCAACGCTGGCTGGCGTTATGGTCCAGGGTCTGTGCGAATCTCTGTCCGGTCTGGTACTGGGTCAGTGCGCCGCCGAAGGTTCCCCGTTCATCATGGGCGGTGTGTACACGGTGCTCGACATGGGTTCGACGATCTTCAGCTACGGTGCTCCCGAGCTCGACCTGATGCTCGCCGGCCTGGCCGACGTGGCTCACTACCTGAAGGTTCCTATGTTCGGTACCGCTGGCTGCACCGACACCTGCGTCATCGACGAGCAGGCGGGCGTGGAAGCTGCGCTGTCCATGGCTATGACCAACATGTCTGGCGCGAACCTGAACCACGACACCGGTTACGCCGAGTACGGCACCACCTCCAACCTCGACCTGGTTGTTATCGCTGACGAGGTTCTGGGTATGGCTCGCCGCATCACCGCTGGCATTCAGACCACCGAAGAAACCCTGTCCCTCAAAGAGATCGAGAAGGTCGGTCCTGGCGGTCGCTTCCGTGCAGCCGACATCCCCGAGCCCGAGGAAGAGGGCGTCTTCGAGCCCAAGAACTCCCGTGTCGATTACCAGGCACGTCTGGTCAACCGCGGCGCGCGCGAGATCTGGGAAAAGGCCGGTGGCAAGACCCTCAAGCAGGCTGCCAACGAGAAGGTTCGCGACATCATCGAGAACCACGAGGCCGAGCCGCTGCCCAAGGCGACTGCTGCCAAGATCCGCGAAATGGTCGAAAACGCAGTCGGCCATATGCCGGGCGAATAAGCTTGCAGCCCCTGCGCACTAAGCGCACGCAAGAAGCTTAAAGACATAGCGCGGGAGGGCTGCCTACATGGCAACTCTCCCGTGCGCAGTAGGTTAAAGGGGGGCAAAGGGAACATGTCTCTAGTTCTAGGAATCGATACGGGCGGCACCTATACTGACGGCGTGGTGTTCGACCGGGTAAGTCGCAAAGTGCTTGCCAAAGCGAAGAGCCGTACAACCCGCGAAGATTTAAGCATCGGTATCACAGGCGTCATTGACGCGGTTCAGTTCGACGAGCTGGACAAGATCGAAGTCGTGTCAATGTCCACCACGTTGGCCACAAACGCCATCGTGGAAGGTGCTGGCTGCGAAGTGGGTCTGTTGCTGTTGGGTTACTACCCCGATGATTCATGGGATGTTCCGGCGGCAGCGGTCTGCACAATCCCGGGCGGTCACAACGTCAAAGGACAAGCGAAAGAGCCCTTCGACGACGATGCATGCAGGGAAGCGCTCGAATCCATGCGCGGCGCTGTGGACGCGGTGGCCATCTCCGGCTACTTAAGCGTGCGCAATCCCGAGCATGAAGTGCGCGCAAAAGAGCTGGTCAAGGAAGTATTGGACGTGCCGACCGTGTGCGCGCACGACCTTACGCGTTCTTTGGGTATCTACGAGCGCACGACTACGGCCGTTCTCAATGCAAAGCTCATGCCCATCATCGCGAACCTGCTTAAGGCGGTGCGTGCATCGCTGGATCGCAAGAAGATCAAAGCGCCCATCATGGTGGTGCGCGGCGATGGCACGCTCATCGGTGAAGAGAAGGCAAAGGACAAGCCGATCGAAACCATGCTTTCCGGCCCGGCCGCGAGCATCATCGGCGCCTCGTTCCTTTCCGACGAATCGGACGCGTTCGTGTTCGACATGGGCGGTACCACGTCCGACGTGGCTGTGGTCAAGGACGGCATTCCGCGCATCGACGAAGAAGGCGCTTTTGTCGGCGGCTTCTTAACGCGCGTGAAAGCGGCTGCCATTTCCACGTTCGGTCTTGGCGGCGACAGCTACATCTGGATGGATATGGAACGTCGATTGAACGTTGGCCCGCAGCGTGTTATCCCCATTGCGGTGGCAGTTTCGGAGTTCCCGTATCTGTATCGTGAACTCGAAAAAGTGAACGTGCCTTACGGCTACCTGCTGAACTACTGCCAGGTGGTAGACTGTTTCCGCATCAACAACACCAACGCGACTGCGGTGTTCAACGAAATGGAGAAGCGCATCCTTTCCGCTCTCGAAGACGGACCGCACAACGTGTTCGAAATCTCCGAGCGCCTTGACACGCTTCCGAACATGATGAACTTCGACCGTTTGGTCAGTGCGGGCGTCCTCGGCCGCATTTCGGTTACGCCGACCGACTTGCTGCACGCCGACGGCACGTTGGATTTGTGGGACAGCAAGGCATCCAAGCTGGCGGTTGGCTTGCTCGCCAAGCGCTTCAACAAGCAGGCAGAGGATTTCCTGGAAGAGGCGAAAGACCGCGTGGTCGACGAGCTGTGCTACGCAAGCGTGCAGAGCCTGGTTAACTACGAGGGCGGCGGGTTCGATTTGAAGACAGACCCGGGTGCTGCATTCTTCTTCAAGAAGCAGCTGCATCCGTCGGAAAACAGTTACCTGTCGGCAAATGTGAATCCTGCCATCCCGCTTATCGGCGTGGGTGCGCCCATTGCGAACTGGCTACCGCCGACAGCAGAGCGCATCGGGTGCAGGCTGATCGTGCCCGAAAACGCCGAAGTGGCCAACGCCATCGGTTCTGCAGTTGGTCGCGTCATGGAGTCGGTGAAGATCCTGGTTACCCCGGGCGACAACAACGATGGCTTCAACCTGCACTCTGCCTACGAGATGAAGTTCTTCGCAGACCTGGAAGAAGCTATCGCCTACGCCATGGAGTTCGCAGAGAACAAAGCGCGCGAAATCGCTCAGGAAAACGGTGTGGCCAATCCGGAAATCACCGTGAACCGCAACGACGTGCTCGCTGCATCGGGCGACGACGAGAGCGAAGGCGACATCTTCATCGAGTCGAACATCGAGGCGATCGCCACCGATACGCCCGAGTGGGAAACCGAGGAGCGCAAAGAGCACTTCTTCGTGGACACCCGCGGACGCGGCATGACGATGGACGACTAGGGCTTGCTGCGCTGCCCATCGACAAGAGTGCGGCGCATTTTGATAAACAACGGTATGCAACAACAAAAAGAAAGGTAACCACACATGAGTTTTATCATCATTGCTGAAAAGATCAACGGTTCCGTGCCCCGGACCAAGGAAGCCATTGACGCTCGCGATGCCGATTACATTCGCCAGATCGCCAAGGCTCAGGCTGATGCTGGCGCCACCTACATCGACGTGAACGCCGGCGTCGAGCCTTCCGAAGAGCACGAGGTCATGGAATGGCTGATCGACCTGGTCCAGGAAGTCACCGACACCCCGCTGTGCATCGACAGCGCCGACCCTCAGGTTATGGTCGACATGATGCCGAAGGCCAACAAGGTTGGCTGCCTGAACTCCGTCAACATGGAAGGCGACAAGTGCGACATCGTGTTCCCGGCCATTGCAGGAACCGACTGGTACGTCGTTGCCCTTACCTGCGACGAAGAGGGCATCCCCACCGATCCGCAGAAGAAGTTCGAAATCGCCAAGGCAATCATCGCCAAGGCCGACGAATACGGCGTAGACCACGAAAAGATTCTGTTCGATCCGCTGGTCACCACGCTCGGCACCAACCAGGATTCCTTCGTGCAGTTCACCGAAGCCACGAAGATGATCAAGGAAGCATGGCCCGATGTTCACATCACTTCCGGCCTTTCCAACATCAGCTTCGGCCTGCCGAGCCGCAAGACCATCAACATGCAGTTCCTGGCTTTGGCCATGTACGACGGCATGGACAGCGCCATCATGGACCCGACGTCTCGCGACATGATGGGCGCCATGTTTGCCACGCAGGCCCTGATGGGCGAGGACCCGTTCTGCAAGGATTACTTGACTGGCTTCCGCAACGACCTGTTCGGTCCGAAGAAGGAAGCATAAGGGCGCAAAGCATTTGTACCCGTTTCGAGCTCGCAAGGAGGCTGTCATGTTGGTAGTAACGAACAACCCGCTTCTCTGTTCCGAACCGAACGCGTTGTTCGTCGATGGCAGCTTCCGCGACGTGCTCGTGAAAGTACGGGACTTGGTGTATTCAGGCTACGAGCTGGTCACGCATCCGTTGTTCGCCAGCTTAGGCATGATGTTCTCGCCCTATCGCACGGTAGTTTTGGGTGAGTCGTGCGGTAGGGCGAGCGACTACGAAATGGAGTTGGTCGAGAACGCCATTGTCACGTACGACCAGGCGACGGAAGGCCGCGTGCGTTTCGCAGAATACGACGAGGACTACGCCTGGATGGATAGGAGCCTGTACCAGTCTGCCCTGGAAGACCAGGGGCTGGTGCTTAACAGGTACTAGGCAATAGGGAGAAGGGAAAAGAGTCGCGATAAGCGAACGGAGGTGTTTTGAGTGAAGTTAGAACAAGGATTGGTTTACATTAAGGATGTCGTTGGCGGAAGCGAAAACTCCGTCAAGGACGGCGTTCTCACGGTCGACGTCGAAGGATTGAAGGCGCATCTGCTCGAAGATCCGAAGGTCAAGGCCGTTGAGGTCGACTTCGCCAAGCCGGGGGATCACACACGCATCGTGCCGGTGAAGGACGTTATCGAGCCGCGGTTCAATTTCGACCGCGTCAACGGCTTCCCGGGCATGACGGTGAAGTACAACGAATGCGGCAACGGTCGCGTGAACGTGCTTCGCGGTGCTGCCGTGGTCACCATCGGTGATGCGGTGGGCTTCCAGGAAGGCGTCATCGACATGTGGGGCGAAGGTGCTCTCTGGACGCCGTTCTCCAAGACATACAACATCGTGGTTGACATCACGCCCATCGACGGCGTCGATCCGCATGAGCACGAGACCATCGTGCGCATGGCTGGTCTGCGTGCAGGCACCTATGTGGGCTTGGCGGCAGAAAACGCCACAGTCGACGAAACCAAGGTGTGGGAGCTTGGCCCAGCGAAGGAAGAGAGCGAAAAGTATCCGGATCTTCCCAAGGTCGCCTATGTGCAGATGACCATCTCGCAGGGTTTGCTGCATGACGTGTACATGTATGGCGTGGACGTGAAGGAGATCATCCCCACATGGTTCCATCCCAACGAGGAACTGGACAGCGCCATCGTGTCCGGTAACTGCGTGGCGGCATGCGACAAGATCACCACCTACCAGCATCAGACCAATCCGCTGACCGAAGACCTCTACGAGCAGCACGGCAAGACCATCAACTACATCGGCAACATCCTGTCGCCCGAACTGACCACGCTCGACGGCAAGTTCCGCAATTGCGACTACACCGCCAAGCTGTGCGAGCAGCTGGGTGCCGACGGCGTTATCGTGTCCGAGGAAGGCTACGGCAATCCCGACTCCGACCTCGTGATGATCTGCAAGCGCCTCGAGAATCGCGGCATCAAGACCGCTCTCGTAACTGACGAGTGCTCCGGTTGGGACGGCACGAGCCAGCCCCTTACCGACACGGCACCTGAAGCCGTGGCTGTGGTTTCGTCGGGCAACGTGAGCAAGGTTATCGAGCTCGAGCCGGCTGACAAGGTGCTCGGCAATCTGAAGGCTGCCGAAACGGTGGCTGGCGGTTGGGCAGGATGCGTCGGCGACGACGGCAGCTTGAAAGTCGAGCTGAATGCCGTCATCGGTGCGACCTCTGAAATCGGTTATCACAACGCTTCCGTGAAGCTGTATTAAGAGAGGGGGATAAGGCATGAGCAAGAAAGTTCTCTACTATCTGAACCAGTTCTTCGGCGGTATCGGCGGCGAAGACATGGCAGACTTCGAGCCCGAGTTCCGCGCAGGCGAACTTGTGGGTCCGGCGATGGGCATTAACGCCGCAGCAGGCGATGGGATCGAGGCTGTCGGTACGCTTATCTGCGGCGACAACTTCTTTGGAACGCACGAAGAAGAGGCCAAGGCTTTCATCGCGAAGGTTATCGAAGAGCAGCAGCCCGATATTCTGTGTGCTGGCCCTGCGTTCAACGCTGGTCGTTATGGTTTTGCATGCGCTGGTGCGTGCGCAGTTGCCAATGAGGCAGGCGTCATTCCCGTCAGCGGCATGTACGAGGAAAATCCTGGCTTGGAGCATTGCCAGTCGTTCAGCTGGGTTGCAGCTACGGCTAACGCAGCTGCGCAGATGCGCAAGGCCATTCCCCTTATGGGCAACCTGATTGCCAAGCTGGCAGCGGGTGAAGAAGTGACGCCCGAAGATGATTCCTACTTCGCGCAGGGTCGTCGCGAGACGGTGCTCGTGGAAGACCGTGGGTCCAAGCGTGCGGTAGACATGCTGCTCGCCCGCCTGAACGACGAGGAGTTCGTAACCGAGCTGCCTATGCCTTCGTTCGACGAGGTCGAACCTGCTCCGCCGATTGCCGACCTGACCAAGGCCACTATCGCGCTCGTTACGTCTGGCGGTATCGTCCCCAACGGCAACCCCGACCGCTTGCAGTCGGCATCTGCCCAGCAATGGAACAAGTACGACATCTCCGGTTACGACGAGCTGAAGGGCGATTTCTACACGGTCCATGGTGGCTTCGACCCGGTGTACTGCAACGAAGACGCCGACCGCGTTCTTCCGCTCGACGCTTTGCGCGAGATGGAAAAAGAAGGCAAGATCGGCAAAGTGTACGACTATATGTACACCACGACTGGCACGGGTACTGCGGTAGCCAACTCCATCCAGTTCGGCGAGGAAATCGGTAAAGAACTGAAGGAGGCCGGTGTCGACGGCGTTCTACTCACCTCCACTTGAGGCACGTGCACACGTTGCGGTGCAACGATGGTTAAAGAAATCGAACGCTACGGTATTCCGATCGTTCACATGGCCACGATTACAACGATTTCGTCGTCGGTTGGTGCTCGCCGTATTCTTCCGACGGTGGCCATTCCTTATCCCACGGGTAACCCGAACCTGCCGGATGCAGAAGAGCATGAACTGCGTCAGAGCATGGTGGAGCGCGCCGTGAACGCTCTAGGCACCGAAATCGAGGACACCACCGAATTCGAAGCGTAGTGCAAGAGCGTGTCGGACTGAACCCATCTTGCGGCGCCTCGGCTATGTGAAGCCGGGGCGCCGTTGCTTTGCACGCCCCATCGCATAGGGTGTGCAAAGTGGCGGGGTTGTGTCATGCGCATAGTTCGCAGATGCTTGCATAAAAAGCGGTGGTATCATTATCGAGGTCAGTATTTACTGGCGTTTTATGCAATGGAGTCGGATGGGTCCTGGTGGGTCCCGCGGCCTTCAAAGCCGTTGTGAGGCGAGCAGAACGTCTCGGGTGTGTTCGATTCGCACACGACTCCGCCACTTCTCTAGGTCAATCTTATTTATGAGAGCGTTGTTCCGCGCGGTTGTGCAAGCAGGTGTCAGGCTTCTTGTCGTTGCTCTTGTCTTCGTTTATTACGAGCACCACACTGCCAATGGCGTTCACGACGTTTTGAACGCTGCCGAAAAACGCTTCGGTGTAGATGGCGATGGCAAGCGTGTCGAATGTTTGCAGATAGGTGGTTACGATCAGCAGGCCAATGAGAATCGATCCGGGTTGGTTTGGGGCGCCAAACGACAGGAACAAGACAAGCAAAGCGATAGCCAGGTAGGTGAGCGTGGAAACGTTTCCCTTGGAGAAAGAAAGCAGGACGAGGGAAACGAACATGATCAGAAAGGCGTTGCCGTCCAGGTTCGTTTGCGCGAGAACTGGCATCGATTTTTGCAGGTTTTGGCGGTTGAGCCTGAAATGTTTCGCGCAATACCGGATGTTGAATGGGGTGGCTTCAATTACGGAGCCGATTTTCAGATTCTCGTGCACAAGAGGTAGAAGCTTTTTTATGAAGGGTACGACTTCGACCCCCCTTATGCGCAGCCGGATAGCGTATGAAATGAACAGGAGCGTCACACCTGCAACCAAAACGACGAAGTAGGCGGCTATGTAGAGGATTACGGCGAAACCGTAATCTGCGAGTACTTCAAAAATCGCCACAAAGCAGAAGAACGGCAGTGTTGCCATAACCGCATGGAGCATGCGGGAAAACAAGGCGTAGCAGGCATCGACAGCACCCTTGAGCATATCGAAGTGCTTTCCTGTGGTGCATAGCGCATAGGTGCCCAGAAGGGCGACCACAATCAGCGGGATAGGCGAAGTTGCACCAAATGCGTCGAATATGTTTGAGGGGATGAATTCGAGAAGGATATCGCCAAAGGACCGTTCATCCAGTACGCCTCCGAACAAGTAGGTGGCTAATCCCAGGTCGCCCGAAAGCACCATGCGGGCGAGCGCGAAAGACACGGACGCCAGCGCGATGGCAAGGATTGAAGTGGCCACCGAGCGTCCTTGCAGCGCACGCACTTCATCGCTGTGCTCGGACACGATGTAGGCATCGGCCAGATTCTTCAGCAGCGAAAAGAAGGTCATGGGTGCGCCGATCATCAGCACCGCATTCGCAAATAGCCTTTCGAGGGGCAGTAGGACGTGCGTAAGCAAGCTTGCCCGAGTTGTTTCGTCTACGAGCAGGTTGGAAAGTGCATAAACCACAAGGGCGAGAAGAGCCGCCAATGCGCAAAAGAAGATGGGGATGCGGTAGTTTCGCCTTACGGAAATACGTACGGCATTGTTGCCTGAACGATAGCTGTATCCCATTTTGTCGCCATAAGCTTTCAGGATAAGCCCTTCGGGAGAGTCCAGGCTGCCTTCGCTGGGAACGAACATCTCGCCAGGGAAGTCGAGCCGAATGTTTACCTCTCCAAGCCTGTTGCTGCCAGATATTGTAAGCAGGGTGTTTTCACCGAATCCTTGGTCCCGCATGTCTTGGAAGAGCGCTTCGAACAGGATGCGAACTTCCGAGGCGGCGTTCTGCTCGACATTGCCTTGCACCATCAGGCTGCTTAGAAAGTCAGAAGCTTTTCCGTAGTCTTCCGGGCAAACGTGAATTTGGGTCGATTGTCGATCTCTTTTGGGCATATGCAAACTATAGCATGCGCCATGGTCGCAGGCGTCATGCTTGGCGAAAACCTTGTGGCGATAAAGTCCTATCTTACCTGATAGGCTACACAAAACGCATCGTTAGCGGCAAGAAGGTCTGGGGTTAAGCGTGCGCGTATTTGGGTGGATATGTCGAGGGGCACACCATAGCGGCCCTGCGCAATCGAAGCGGCAATCGCAGCGATGGTGTCGCTATCGCCTCCGATGGAAACCGCCTTGCGGATAGCATCTTCAAAACCGGTGCTCTCCAGGAACGCTTTTATGGCCTGCGGTACGCTGCCCTGGCAGCTGACGTCGAACGTGTATGTCGGCCGGATATCATCGAGTGTGAATTCAAGAGAGTAGCCGCATTTCGTGGCGTAAGCCGCAATGCCTTCGTTGGAGGCGCCGTTGCGCGCAAGCAAAATGCATCCTGCAGTCGTCGCTGCACCGCGGATTCCTTCGGGATGGTTGTGTGTGACCTTGGCTGTTTCGGCTGCAACGAACTCGACGGCTTCCAGCGATTGGCAGAACCATCCAGCAGGTGAAACGCGCATGGCAGATCCGTTGCCCCAGCTGTTGTACGGCGCGGCGCTTTCAGCACACAGCCATTTCGCGAACTTCCCACCGTATCCGGCGTTTGGATGTGCAGCTCCAAGCTCCCGCATCCTTTCTACGAGAGCGGTGCTTAAAGGAGTCCCTTCTCGCGAATCCATCAGCGCCTGGGCAACGGCGAGCGTCATCACGGAATCGTCGGTAAAGGAAGATCCGGGAGGGAGCAGCTCGAAGTCCGTGCGCTTGACGTTATGAAATTCGTACGTGCTGCCGATTACGTCGCCAGCAAGCGCTCCAAGGATGGGGGCGGCGAGTGTGTTTTCCATAAGGCTCCTTTCGGTAACGGAAGGAAGACGATTATCGCCTATTCTAGATGGCATGAATAAGTGCGGCTCCATCGATGTTGTTCTAGGCGCTCCCTTTCTCTTGTTGTCCGACGTTAAGATGCTGATTGCAAACAGCAGCACTTTTGGTTGCCGTTCGCATCCCGCTGGTTTTCAGTGGTTTGCATACAAAGGCGGCTCTTCGGTAGCATCCGTGGAGGCGATTAGGGCATGGCCGTAGGTGGTTTGGGTAAGCCTCCTTATTTCGGAGGAAAGTAGGCGATCGCGTCGCGAACCGTGGTGTATGAGGTGGAGAAAGGAAAAGATCACCGCCTGTCCTAGAAAATCGCAGGCGGCCAGCGGGGCGGAGGTGGCCCGCGCCCCAACCGTATCCCCCAGGTTTGTCTGCACTCGACGGTCGACGAGGGCATCGGTGCGGCAGGCAGGCGACCATCGGCGGCCCAAGCCGGACCTGGCCCGCAGGAGCCGCCGAAAAGCCAGAAAAGCTCAGAAGACGGTGGCCTGCAGGACGCTTTTGCCTATCTCGAGCAACTCTTGCGCGACAACCGCCGATGCCATTCCCAAGCGCGAACAATAACCACTTTTAGCTTGTGTGTCCCACAAGAGGGACTCGAAGGATAGTTTTTATTGCTAGGGTACCTTCTGGCCCCAGGAGAGGGGTGCAAAACACGCCGGCGGTAAGATGCCGAGTGCGCGAACCTTGAAAACAGAAGAGAGCAGATGGCCCGGTCAGGCAAAGAAGCGGGAAGTAGCCACAATATCAAAGGGAAAGAGGCATGCATGACATATGGCGATAACGAACGAGTGGGCATATACCGTCAAGACCATGGAGAACGGCTCCTTGTGGGGGAAGTCAAGAACAAGTTGATGTTCGTGTCGGGGCTTTCGGTGCATGAACAGAAATGGGAAGTCTGGGTCGGAAAAGCGCGCGTGCAATGCGACACCTTCTTTGGGGCGATGCGCACAGCCAGCAAAATGGCGAAGCGCATTGGCGAGGACTCCGTGTTTTTCAGCGAGATGGAAATGGGCAAGTACGCGCAGGGAGTGCTGCGCCGCGAGTTCAAGTCGGATTACGTCGTAGGGCAGAAGGTGCAGTTGGATATTCCCGTTGCGCATTCTGCGTTCACGGGGTTAAGCGAGTGCATCAGCGCCGAATGCGAAGTGCTCGAGATCTGTAGCATCGGGAACAATGGCTGGTGGATTCGCATGGGATACGAAAACGGCGAATTTGCGGCGCTCGAAGAGATGGACGGGCAATTGTCGGTCCAGGCTCCGGTGGGAACGGTTGCTTGGCAGGCCAAAGACGACGAGTTCCTCCTTGCATGCGAAAAAGGCGTGGGGTTGCACGTATGCAAATATGGAGCGCGTATCATATAAGGATACACAGGTAAATGTAGAATCTAGAAACGGCTTGGACTGGACGCTTGCAGTAAAAGGGCGCCCTGGTAACACTAAGGCATTGCCACAGGTCATCTGCACTCTTCTTGTTGGTTAAAGGTTGCGGGCAGCGAAGCAAGCCGTGCGGTTGGCTCCTAGCAGGATTCGTCCGTTGCCGGCTCTGGCAGGTAGCACATCGCAGTGTCTCCGAACGTGCAGACTGCCGAAGCGTTGGTGAATTCGCGCATGCGCTCCACTAAGGCTTCTGCAGAATCGGCGGGTACGACCAGATGCAGCTTCACCGTATCGGTGAAGTCAGCGCCTTCGAGAGTTGCGCCCCACTTTTCTACGTGTTTGGTAATTGGTTCGTAGAGTGCATAGGGCACGGTTGCATGCACGGTTTGGCTGGGAACGCGTAAGACGGTGTGGGCGGTATCTAGGGCGTCGCTCGCCGCTTTCGTGTATGCGCGCATCAGCCCGCCTTTGCCCAGCAGCGTCCCTCCGAACACGCGTGCGACTACACAGGCAACGTCGGCCAGCTCGCGACCCTTGATGGCATTCAGCACTGGCAGGCCTGCCGTGCCATGAGGCTCCTTGGCATCGGAGTAGAACTCCGACCCGTCGGCGAGCACCCAGGCAGACACATAATGGCTTGCATGGGGAATGCGTTTCATTATGTCGTGCCGAAACGCCACTGCTTCATCAGCGGATTCGGCGTGCACGGCAAATCCGAAGAACTGGCTTTTGCGGTCTTCGAAGAGCGCTTCTGCGCATGCGTCGGGCGCTATGGTTCGGTAGGGCTTCATTGCATCCATGCAGTTAGGGTACCATGTGTGCTTACGAGTTTGCACGCTGGCTGCGGGTTCGCAGGCCATGCCAGGAAAGGGTGCTCATTATGTTGAAACTTGTGGGAACGCATAGGGACGGGACGATCGCCGACGAACGGATCCTGCTCGACAGCAACGACAGGCCCACTTTCTTTTTGTTGGGGCTGGCGGCTTTGGAGCTAACGCTCGATGTGGCGCTGGCTGTCATCCTGGCAAAGACCGTCTTCAAAAACAAGGGGTAGGCGCAGGATATGCGCCCGAACAGTGCAACGCGCCCAGTACTTCGGTAGGTAAGCGCGTGCAATGCGCCCGAGTGTCTAGGGTGTCGGTGGCGTAGGGCGGCTTGCCAGGTTGTGCTCGCTGTGTCGTACGTGTCCATCGCGCCGTGCTCGCCCGCTGCGCCGCATGCGCCCACTAGGTCGCGTTTGCTCGCTACGATTTCGCCGGGGCATTTTGTACGTACCAGGCGATAAGGTAGTCCACCACCAGGCCGTAGGATTGGACGCCGACTTCTTCCCCAAACGTCTTCAGATACGTGTCGTTGACCTGTGTGCCAGTTTCTTTGGCGGGACCCTCGTAGGGAAGGTAGTGCAGGTAGGTGGCGTAACGGTCGGTTGCAATCAAGCGGGCTCCATCGGCAAAGCTAGACTCTGCGGCCAGGTCGACGATTTGCTGCGCTATGTCGGGGCTATGGGATGAAAGCGCGTTGTGGCAATAGCAAAACGCCAGGTAATACGCCGCGTATTTGAAGCGGGTGTCATCGTTTGCCGCACAGGCCAAGATGGCGGCGAAATTCGCCTCTTCCTCGCTGGCGATTCCCAGGCGATGGGCTGCTTCGTGGCACATGGTGAATGGCATTTCCGATGGGGCGCAGTGCAGCGGCACGCTCGATTCCCCCGTTGGGGAAAAGAAAATGCCAACGTGCCCGCTGTAGAGCAAGGGGTCCCCTGCCAGCACAAGCGCTTTCACGGGCGCAGTAGATCCTTCGAAAACCGGGTAGCGGCCGGCCAGGTTGGCATACGACCCGCCCGCTATGCGCGCCAGTTCGAAGAAGTCTTGCGCAACCAGGTTGTCTTCGTCATCGCGTGGAACCTGATCGGCTAGCCGTGCGGCTTGCTGGTAGTAGTAGATGCATGCTTCGACAAGCTGCTCGGTGGAATACTGCTCGACATCTAAATCCAAGTCACGAGATAGCGGTGGTGCGTAGTGGTTTACGGCCCATCCGCCCACGAACAGGAATGCCGTTGCGGCGAGCACGCAGAGCACGGTGGACAGCCATGCGAGAATCGAGCGCTTTCGCACGATGCGCGCGGCAAACGACACGACTGCTGCGATAGCCAGCGCAACCACCAAGAAATCCCACAGGGCAACAGGCGCAACGCTCGCCAACGCCGCCTGCGCTCCCAGCAGGGCCTTCGTGAAGGTGCGGTAGGCGGGAAACAGCGCATCCCCAAAATGGGAGAACACCAACAAGAATGCGGGGCAAAGCAGCGCCAAGACGCCCGCCGCGACAAAACGAACTTTCGTCGACGTGCTTATGCGCCGCGGGGTGTTCGCATTATCTTGTTTCGGAGAAGGGTCCAAGCAGCCTACCCGTGTCTGGTGTTTCTTCTATTTACGCTGGGTTCAATGCTATCATCAAACGCAAGGAACAACCCTATAGGGACACGAGGGAAAGGGGACATCATGAAGTTGTACGTAATCGACCTGGGCAAAATCGTCATGATGAACGACAACCCGGTGGTTGACGCCAGCAGCGAAGATGTGGAAAGCGCCATCCCGATTCAAGCCTTCCTTATCGACTCTCCCGTCGGCTGGGTTCTGTTCGACGCAGGGTGCAACCTGGAAGGGATGGATGGGGCGTGGCCCGAAGAGATCCGCGCCAACCCCTACGTGTACGAAGAAGGCATGACGATCGAACGCCGGCTCGCGGATATCGGGGTGGCCCTTTCCGACGTGAAGCATGTGGTGCTTTCCCACTTGCACCTCGATCATGTGGGATGCGCTCCGATGTTTCCGGATGCTACCTGGTACGTGCAGCGCGACGAATACGACCGCACGATGGCCGACTATAAGGCCGGCACGCTTGACATGTTCCATCTGCAATGCGACATGGATGCCATCTGCAGCCAGGATCGCAACTGGCATTTCATTAAAGGCGACGAACCCTACGAGCTGTGCGAAGGCCTGACTATCTACGACTTCGGGCCGGGACATTCCTTTGGCATGCTGGGCCTGCGTGTCGACCTCGAATGCGGGACCTTCATACTCGCGCAGGACACAGTGTACTCGGCCTATCACTTCGGGCCACCGGCGCAGTTCTCCGGCGCGATGGTCGACGAGCAAGGCTACCTCGACACCATCGAATTCATCCGCGGGCTGGCCGACGAAACGAATGCGACGGTAATCTTTGGGCACGACATGGACCAGTTCCACTCGCTGACGCTGTCTGACAAAGGGTTCTACGAGTAGCGAACTGCCCGGATATGGACGATAACGGCACGCGTGGTGCAATCACGCGCGTTGCGCATAAGCGAATGCGCTGGTGCCCATGCGTGCTACAGCAATCAGTGCTAGCACGAGAAAGGACGCCTTGTGAAGCTTCTTGCCATTGGCGATGCGCAGCGCATCCAGAAATATTTGCCCGATCTGCCTATCGTCGGTCAGGTCGAATTGATGTGCGTGGGCCGTGGGACGCCTGACGCCGACATTCTTGCAACAGCCGCTGATGCCGATTTTCTGCTTGCGGATGCGGTAAGCCCGGTAAGCGAGGACCTTATCGCTGGGATGCCCAACCTGAAACTCGTGCATTCGGAGGGCGTGGCCTTCGACAAGATAGATCTCGAGGCTGCCCGTGCCCGCGACATCTACGTATGCAACAATGCTGGCGCCAACGCTGCAGCCGTGGCCGAGCAGACCATCTTGCTCATGTTGGCCTGCCTTAAGTTCGCTCGCACGGGCGATGCGGCCGTGCGCGATGGCGAGCAGATTGTGATGAAGGAGCGCTTGATGCTCGAAGGCATCCGCGAATTGGGCGACTGCACGGTGGGGCTTGTCGGCCTGGGCGCCATCGGGACTCAGGTTGCGCGGCGCTTGGCGGCCTGGGACTGCCCGCTGCGCTACTTCAACCGTAGCCGCCGCTCTTCCGAGGTGGAAGAAGATCTTGGAGTGGCGTATGTGCCGCTCGAGCAGCTGGCCGCCGAATGCGACATCGTCAGCCTGCACGTTCCCGTGACGCCCGACACTGAAAACCTGGTCGACGTAGCCTTCCTCGCGCGCATGAAAGACGACGCCATCCTGATCAATACAGCACGGGGCGAACTGGTCGACCAGCATGCGTTAGCCGCCACGCTCGAGGCGGGCAAGCTTGCCGGCGTGGGTTTCGACACCCTCTCGCCCGAGCCCGTTCAGATCGATCATCCGCTGCTGAACCTGTCGCCCGAAGCAACTGCACGCACGTTCTTTTCGCCGCATATCGCTGGCGTTACCGAGGGCATGTTCAAACGGGCCCATCACATGGTGTGGAGCAACATCGCTCGTGTAGTCGCAGGTGAGACACCCCTCAACATCGTGTCGTAGTGATACTGTGTACTTAATTTTAGGTACAAGATATACCTAATACTGATAGTTAAAGGCTTCTGCGGAAGGCTTATACAATGTAGCCAAACTTAAGTACTTCCGACACTTTTATTCAACTGAGGCGCTTGGGGACGACGGGGGTGGATGCATGGGTATTGCATCAGGTTGAAAAGGACGGTCGCATGCGCAGGGCAGCCCCGCTTTTGACTCGCAACTGCGTGTCGTTCGGGGCCGTTTCGTTGACTGAAAGTATTGTACGTATTACACTATATATATACAACGTATTATATCCTTACTGGAGAAAGGCTGGCGCATGTCGGACGTAATGGTGTCTGCGCGCATGAGCGCCGCCAAGAAAGAAGCGGGCAATCGCGTGCTTGAAGGTTTGGGGTGCAACGCATCCCAGGTAGTCAACGAACTCTACGACTACCTGATTAAGGAAAAGAAGCTTCCGTGGGCGCAAGAGCAGTCAAGGTCGGACGCTTCG
>CAMORQ010000002.1 GCA_946623915.1 uncultured Coriobacteriaceae bacterium
CGACCACCGTCAAGACCGGCGACGAGGTCCCCGCCGCGAGTGTTGCGCTGCTGTGCGTCGCGGCCGCCTGCCTGACCGCGTACGCCGCCCTGCGCCTGCGCCAGAGGAGGCACGAAGGCAAGTAACCCTCTTCCGCAACAAATGTGACAGCAACGCGTCGTTGCTGTCACATTTGGATAATCCGGCAACCAAAGCAAATCGCACCGTTAGGTTCACATTACTCAATCACGCTAACCTGCATGCTCCATCACACTATAGTGCAGAAAGTCCCTTATAATGGTAGAATTAGTATCCCATTAAAATGCACCATATTGTCAACATTCTATAGACGGGAAGAACTATGAAGAAGACTGCCGCCGTGAAGATGGCCACACTGTTCTGCGCCATCGCGTTTTCGCTCTGTTTGGCACCTTTAGCCTGGGCAGACACGAACGCGGATGGTCCCTGGAGCATCGGCGAGACGCATTTTGCAACGCTCCAGGAAGCAATCGATAACGTTGGCGAAGGCTCGTCGGCGACGGTTGCGCTCGCGGCAGATGTCGAAGAACCTGCAGCCACCAAATTCGCCAAGAAAGACATAGTGGTCGATCTCGGCGGCCACACGCTTTCGGGTAAACAGTTCACCGGCGCACCCATCTTGTCCATTATCGACGGCGGTTCTCTTACCGTGAAAAACGGCGTCGTGCGCGACGGTACCAGCACGTGCAACACATCGAGCAGCTTCCGTGAAGGCGGTACGGGCGGTGTGTTCGGCTACAACGCCACTGTGTCCGTGCAGGATGTCACCTTCCTCGACAACGTGGACACGTCTCACATCGGTTGGTGCGGCAACTCTGTGTTCGTTTACAAGGGCACGCTTTCCGTCGATGGTTGCACGTTCGACAACGAAAAGCCCCTCGGCGGCGACTCCCATGCAGCGGTCGGGTCGGAATACGCCGACGTCACCATCAACAACTCCACATTCCACAATCAGCACCGGGCAGTGTCCGTCCATGGAAACACGGCGCTCATTTCCAATTCCGATATATCCAACAACAAGCAAGGCACCTACGACGGCATCGTTCGCTATACCACCTCGGGCGATACGGGGCGCATCACGCTCGACACCTGCACGGTGAAAGACAACTACGTGGCAAGCAACCTCGCCTCTATCCTGCTCGTCGAAGGCGGGAGCAAGTGGTCGTACATGACCCTGCGCAATTGTCAGATTAGCAACAACGAAAGCAAGTCTGGCTGCATCATTAGGATGACGGGCAACTTCACGAGCGTCGCATGGAACAAGCTCAGCCTGGAAAACACGGTTGTTGCTGACAACGTTTCGGTCGACGGAGCGCTGGAAATCGGCAGCTACACGTCGCTGAACATGGACAATTCGGTCGTGAAGGATAATGTGGCGAAGGGCCGCAACGGATACTACCTTGCCCAGGCTGGCGGCATCAAGTTCTACGGCCGCGAATTCAACATGACGAACAGCGCGGTCTACAACAACGTGCTCGAGCGTGTCGACCACCGCAGTCCCGGTGTGGCCAACGATCTGTTCGTCCAGATGCACGTCGACCGTACCTACAGCAGCGGTCTTGCGGGCATGTGCGCCGCCAAGGACATGCACGACTTCACCGATCCCGACTACGACTTCTCCAACTTGGTGTGGAAAGACGGCAAGAGCACCGGTTTTGAAGACAAGCCGGCGGATTTCATCGACGAGCGCTGCTACTACACGGTTACCGATGTCAGCAACTTGGTGGTTGCGCGCATCGGTGACGACGTGTACGGCTCGCTCGAAGACGCGTTTACGGCAGCGCAGGACGGCGATACCATCGAACTCGTTTCCAAGGAGCAGGTCGTCTCGGTGCCAAGCAGCGTTCCTGTTACCAAGAGCGTCACGCTGGATGTGTGCGACCATAATATAAAGGCAGCCGAAGAGGGCGGCGAAGTGTTCTCGGTGAAGAGCGGCGCCACCCTTACCTTTGCGAACACGCCAAGCGACGACCCTGCTAACAGCGTCGAAGGCGGCATCGAAGCCGGTGTAATTGCCATCGAAGACGGCGGCAAGGCGGTCGTCTCGCAAAACATGCTCATCGTCAGCGTGGCGAACGGGGGCGATTTCGTCATCGAGCCGCTCGGTATTACCTGCGATGTTTCGCTTGCGCCTGGCAAGTTCATCACGTTTGGCGAAGCTTACGATGACGCCGATTCGTACCGTAGCTCGATTTCGGTAATCCTCGACGGTGGCGTGCGCGACGCGTTGAACGCTGGAACGAGCGACGAAGTGGTCATCGCCTCCGGCGGGAACCCCAACATGCTCAATTCCCTTACCTTGCCGGGGCTGACCAACGCGTCGGTGGACAAGATTTTCAAAGACGGGACCATCGTCTTGAAGGTCGTCAACGCCCTTTACCTTTCCGGTGCGGGCAACGACGGCAACGACGGCAAACAGGCGTCGAGCGCCCTGCGCACGTTCGCGGAGGTTCAACGGCGTATCGAAGCCGACCCGAGCATCGAAGCGGTTATCGTGTGCGGCACTGTGCCGATCGAAGATGCCCAGACGTGGAGCCTGCCTGACGGTGTGCCCGTGCTGCGCGACCGCGGCTTTAGAAGCGCTTTGGTGCGTGTGGCCGACGGCGGTTCGCTCACCCTTGAAAACGTCCGGATCAGCGGCAACCGCGTCCAGGCGACTTCCGCGTTGATCGAAGTGGACGAAGGCGGCTTCTTGGGAATCAACGACGGGACCGCGCTCGTGGATAGCATCAACGATTGGAATAACTACTACCACTTCGGCGGCGCCGTGCACATCAAGGGCGGCGACGTCGTGATGAGCGGCGGTTTCATCGGAGCCAACCAGTCGGCCTACGGCGGAGGTGTGTGCGTCAAAGGCGGCACGTTCGACATGTCGGGCGGCGAAATCTCCGGCAATTACGCGCGCACGATCGCAGGCGACCAGGCGGCTGGCGGCGGCGTGTGCGTGCTGCAGGGCGGCAAGATGAACCTTTCGGGCGATGCGGCGATCGTGGGCAATCGGTCGTCGTGCTTCGGCGGCGGTATTTCGCTCGGCGCCCTGAATGGCACGCGCAGCTGGTACGTAGAGACCGTGGACGGTGTCACGCGGAACCTGGGCACGAGCCTTTCCATGACTGGTGGACGCATTGACGGCAACACGTGTTCGCGCGCCGGCGGCGGCATCTTTATCCAGGACTCCACAGAAGCATACATAACAGGCGGCGTCCTGGTTAACAACACGGCGCATGCCGGGGTCAGCTACTTCGGCGGCGGTGCCATCTATGTCAACGGCCTGCATTCGGTGGACAATTGGACCTACGAAGAGTACAACGACGAGTTCGCCAATGCGGAGAGGGGCTTCACCCACGGCTACCTGTACATCGAAAACGTCGAAATCGCCAGCAACACCGCCGAATGGTTGGGTGGGGCGTACGCTGCTTGCGTCACGAGCAAGACAATCATGGGCGATGCGACCACGGCGATTCACGACAACGCTATCCTGAACAAAGGCTTTACCGGAACGAAGACGACGGGCGACAACGTGGACGTGTTCCTGTCCTACCTTGGCTACTGGGGCTCGACTCCGGGTCCCCATCCGCCAGCGTATCTTTCCAGGCACATGATTGGCGGCGGTGAATACAACTGGTACAACGCCGGCAACGGACAGCCCTACGACAACGAATTCATCTACAACAACTCGAAGACTGTGCAGGCGAAATCGGACGTAGGATTCTCCGACCCCGACATGCAAAAGGCTGTCAGCGGTGCGAAGGTGCTCATCGCCGGCAATTACAGCGGATCGAACGGCGGTGGTATCGGCAGCAACGGCACGGTCGAGTTCGGCAAGATCGAAGAGAAGGTCGACGTGGCAGTGCAGAAAGCATGGGACGACGAAGGCGACTCTGCCAGCCGTCCGACCGCGTTGAAGTACCAGCTCTACCGTGCCGAGGGCGCTGAAGGCACACCCGAGCTGTACGACGAAGTCGTCGTCGAGGCGGGAGAGAACGGCGCCTTCAGCCACGTGTGGATGGACCTTCTTAAGTTCGTGCCGGGCATCGACGAAGAGGTTCCTTACGTTTACACCGTGAAAGAGGACCTGACCTACGTGCCGACCGACGCGGCTGGCAATCGCATCGACCTTGCCAAGACCTATGTAAGCGAAGTCGAACGCGTCGCCGACACCGCGCGGACCATCGAGCGTCCCACGACGGAAATCGACCGCGACGTGTACGATCAGGCAATCGAAAATTGGCAGATCACCAATACACCCTACGTGCCCGAACCGACCGACTTCACCCTGCCGGTTGAAAAGACGCTTGCGGGCGACACCCCTGCGGAAGACCAGACGTTCTCGTTCGTGCTGGTTCCCGAAGAAGGTGCGCCTTTGGCGGATCCGAACGTCGTTACCATCGAAGGCGAAGGCGTGGGTTACTTCGGGGCCATCAGTTTCGACGAGGCTGGTACCTATACCTACACGGTTACCGAGGTCGCAGGGCCCGAAGGCATTGGGTATACCTACGATGACACCACGTACACCGTGATCGTGGACGTGGTGGATGTTGACGGCCAGCTTGAAGCAACCGCGCGGATTCTCGACCAGGCGGGTAGCGAAGTCGATGCGGCGGCGTTCGTGAACACCTACCGCATCACCCCCGCAACCGCCACGATTCCCGTATCCAAGACCGTGACCGAAGGTGCTCCCGACGCTACGTTCACGTTCCGTGCCACGGCGCTCGACGGCGCTCCCGAACCGAATGGCGGAAGTGAAATCAGTGTGGTCGGCCCAGGTGCCGCCGAGTTTGGAGAGATTACGTTCACGCAGCCGGGCACGTATTCCTACGAGGTTGTCGAAGTGGCCACGAACGCTGCCGGATGGATCTACGACCAATCCGTGTACACGGTTATCTACGACGTTGCGCTGAATCCGGACGCCTCCCTGTCCGTTGTGCCTACAGTGCTGAAGAACGGCGATTCTGCGCCCAACGGTGTCATCGTATTCGAGAATCGCTACGAGGAAGCGCCGGGCACGGCCGATGGCATTGTGGTCAGCAAGTCGGTCGTTTCCCCGTTCGCGCCGAGCAATGCAGCCGAGTTCCGCTTTGCCCTCGTGCCGGGCAACGTGTCCAACCCCATGCCTGCATCCGATTCGGTTTCGGTGGTTGGCGCTGGCACCGCAGCCTTCGGGCCGATCGTGTTCGAGCAGGCCGGCACCTACGAGTACATGGTCACCGAAATAGCGGACGGCGCCCCTGGCTACACGTACGACCACTCGGTGTTCACTGTCCGCTACACCGTGGAGGCAGTCGCCGGTACTGGTGATGCGCCCAAGATGCAGCTTGTCGTCACCAAGACCGAAATCCTGAAAGATGGCGCCCCGGTTGACGGCGTCGCGTTCGAAAACGAGTTTGCGGTTAATCCGATCGAGGATGCGGTGGAGCTTACCAAGGTGTTCCAGGGTGCTGCCGAAGACACGCGGCCTGCGTTCGAATTCATCCTTGCCCGCGAAGATGCTGCAAGTCCCATGCCTGCCGGCGTCGACGCCGACGAAGTGACGCTTTCGGTTGATGGCGCTGGCACGGCTACGTCAGGTGCCATCCGCTTCGATGCACCTGGAGTGCATGCGTACACACTGCATGAAGTTGCCGGCACGGTCGAAGGGGTCGTCTACGACGCCGCCGTTTACCGCATCGTCTACACGGTCGAAGAGCGTGATGGTGTGCTTGTGGCAGATAAGGCAGTGTACTCTGCGGGAGACGTCGTTGACGCGGCCGTGTTTACGAACACCTACGTGCCCGACGAGCCTGAGCCGGAACCTGCTCCGGAGCCGGAACCCGAGCCTGCTCCCGCCCCCGAACCGGAGCCCGAGCCCGCCCCCGAGCCCGAACCAGCGCCGGAGCCTGAGCCTGAGCCTGCGCCGGAGCCCGAGCCTGCGCCTGAGCCGGAACCCGCGCCGGAGCCCGAGCCCGAGCCCGAGCCGGAACCTGCCCCAGAACCTGAACCAGCTCCCGAACCTGAGCCTGCTCCGGAGCCTGCCCCCGAGCCTGAACCGGAACCGGAGCCCGAGCCTGTTCCCGAGCAGGAGCCTACGATCGAGGTCACGCCCGAGGTCATCGAGGCTGAAGTTCCCGAGACCCCCGAAACACCTGCTATCGAAGAGGAGGACAAGCCCGTCGTTGACAAGCAGGAAGAGGTTGTCGAGACGACCGAGCCGGAGACTGTTGAAACGCCGGCTAAAGAGGAAGAGAAGGTTGAGCCTCTCGTTCCGCCAGAGGAACCTGCTGCAACCGCAGAAGAAGCGAAGCCCGCCTCTCCCGCGCCGTCAGCGACGCCGACTCCTGCGGTGACATCGACGGCGACGCCGTCCGTCTCGCCCGAGCCCGAATCAGAGCAGCCGCGCACGGTTGCAGGAACGAATGCCGTCAAGACCGGCGACGAAGCGCCTGCTTCCGCGTTGGCGATAGCCGCACTGGCATCGGCTGCGATCCTCGTTCTCGCCGCCCTGCGCCTGCGCCAGAGGAGGCACGAAGGCAAGTAACCCACTACCGCAACAAATGTGACAGCAACGCGTCGTTGCTGTCACATTTGGATAATCCAGCAACCAGGCATGCCGAGCGACTTCACAACGATGTACGGGCGCGCCAAACGGCAGGCGCCCCTAACGGCACGCATAGGAGGCCGGAAGGGCGGTACGCGTTGTACTAAAGCAGTTCGTTAAACGACCGGATGGCTATATCGGCCGCATCCTGAAGTTGTTCGAACGTGCCGGTTTCGTCGTGGTCGTAACAGCCGCAGGTGTGTAAGCCCGCGTCGCTCATGGCACGGATAGCGTAGAGCGCGTCGTCGAAGCCCCATGTAGTCGATACGTCCGACCCCATCACCTCGATGGCGTGTAAGTAGATGCGTTCGTCTTGCTTGGACATACCCACATCTTCGGTAGTCACGATTTTCACGAACGCATCAGCGATGCCGGCGCGTCCCAGCCCTGCTTGGACGTAGCGTTGCGGACTCGAGCTAACCACCGTGCACGGAATGCCTTCAGCGCGTGCGGCGCGCACGAATTCAATGGCGCCAGGCAAAGGGCAGGCTTCTTCGCGATAAAAATCCAGCAGAGCGAAATCGAGCATTTCCAGCACATGTTGGGGGCTGTCGCCGATGCCGTGCTCGTGGAACTTCCCCGCACCCAGTTGGATGGGCAGCGACCGGATTTCGTTTATCTGCTCTTCGGTAAAAGGTATGCTTGCCTGATCGAACAGGTCCTCTTCCAGGGCGTTCCAAGCCTCCATGGTGTCGAGCAGCGTGCCATCGCAGTCGAAGATGAACCCCGACGCTCCTTTGAAAATCGAGTGCATGGTCGGTTCCTACCTTACTTTAATCAACGAGAACAGTTCTGCGTCGGTATGGGGCGCGAGGACCTCGCGCGGATTCAGGAATTCGAGCTCCAGCAGAAAGCCCATGCCCGCCACACGTGCGCCCGAGCGTTCCACCAGCCTAATTTGCGCTACTGCCGTGCCACCCGTCGCGACCAAGTCGTCCACGAGCAAAACAACATCGCTTGCATCCAGCGCGTCTTGGTGAATCTCCAGTTTGTCGGTGCCGTATTCGAGGTCGTATTCCTGCGCATACGTCTCGCGGGGAAGCTTGCCTGGCTTGCGCACAGGGACGAACCCGGCACCAAGTCTGTACGCCACCGGGGCCGCGATCGTGAACCCCCGTGCTTCTGCCCCGAGGACTTTGGTCACGCCTGCATCGGCGAAGTGGTCGGCGATGCGATCGACCGCTTCCCGAAAACCTTCGGAATCCTTTAAAAGGGTGGTGATGTCCTTGAAAACCACTCCCGGTTTGGGATAGTCGGCAATGTCGGTAATCAAGTCCTCGAGGTTGATGTCAGACATAATGGGCTCCTTGCCAAATGAGCTGCAGAATGCGTTGCGGGGTGCATCCACGTTGTCCTTGCTTAGGCAGAAGGATGTAAATGCTTTCGTACATTTTCGCACAGGTTGTGGGGCGGGGCCGTGCTCACTTGTGGAAAATGCGACGTCAGTCTACAATTCCAAAGAACACGCGACGCTGCACGAAACGCAACATAACCGCAGCAGGAGGGTGCTATGGTTCGCAAATCTACAGACGGCGAAATCGAAGATTCCCTCGGCGCTTTGCCGGATGATTCACATGCAACCGACGTCGATGACGTTGTTGCGGGTGCGCCAGACGACGATGTGACGCCCGCCGAAGCAGTCCCCGGTGAAGCCGCTGCCGAAGAAGCTGCTGTCGAAGACGCCGCCGAAGACGTCCCCGACGACGCATCCGCCTTTGAAAGCGCCACCGATGACGGCGACGTTGTTGCGGATGACGTCCCCGTAGATGCGATTCATGCGGACGGCGATGCGACCGACGCTGTCGCAGCCGAAGAGTCCGCAGGCGATTCCTCCGCTGACACCACGGCGAACGACAGCGCGATGGCGCCGGACTCTGCCGAAACCACATCCGAAGACCCCACCGCGCTGCTCGAGTCCGACCGGCAGGGCTCCGAAGACCCCACCGCGCTGCTCGACGTTGCCGACGAAGCTACAGAGGCCCAGCTCGTTGAGGATCAGGCTGAAGCGATCGATGCTCTGCATGAGGGCGACTACGTGCAGGATTCCCGACCCACTGAGCTGCTTACTCCCATAGGTCGCAACGCTCACACGGTGACGCCGGTGGTGTACGCACCCACCGAGACTGTGCAGAAAACCATTCACCGCAACGAAGGGCATTTCCGCCACGGCGTTGCTGCGGCCATAATCAGCATCTTGCTCATCTTCGGCATCGGGTTGGGTGCTGGCATGTACTACCGCCACCTGGAGTCCGAGCGCGAAACGGCGGCGATTATCGCAGAAAACGAACGTAAGGCCGCCGAAGAGGCGGAACGGCAGCGCATTGCCGCCGAAGAGGCGGAAGCCCAGCAAGCGCTCGAGGCCATGCGTACTCCGCGTCCTGTGAAATTCCTCATTTCCGCCCTTGAGTACACCTCCGATGCCACACGAATTCCGCTGGTGGTAACCGGTTTGGATTTTGAAGGCAACGAGGTGAACGTCGAGGCGTTCATTGGCTCATCGGGCGAAGGCTTGTCTTTAGCGCCGGGCAACTACACGGCGACCATTCCGGCGTCGCCCATATTGCCGAACGGCTCGATTTACACGGTGCCCACCAACACGTACGTCCTCGAGATCACGGGTGAGGACGAATCCGTCACCGTCGATCAGGCCATCGTGCTTATCCCGCAGGCGGCCGACAAAACCACCGAAGATATGGTTAACAACGCGTGCACGTGGGCGCTCAAAGATGAAGCCAACATCGGGGTTGCAGAAGCGAACTCGGCGGTAGCGCGGCAGATCATGGAAGAGGCCAAGGCTCGCCAGCAGCGAGAGGCCCAGGCCAAGCAGACATCCGAGCAACGCGCGTCTCTGGCCCAGTCGTTTGCCGAATCGTTCTTCACGAACATCGGCTTCCCCGATTCGAACGACGACTCGAAAGTGCTGCTCATAGGCAACTGGAGCGAAATCGCGGCGCAATATGTGGCGCCCGGATCGTCGGCGCAAGGTAAGCTGGCTGCAGGTCCCGATCCCGAGGACAAGTACATCTTCGCCACGCGCGTGAAGGCGACGAGCGTTTCGGGCGACACTGTCGTGGTCGAATGCCAGCTTGTCAGCACGAGCGATCCGAAGAAGGGGTGGACGAAAAACACGTACCCCGCCGTGATGCGCTGCACGTTCAACGAGAACAACAAGATCACCAGCTTCACCATCGACTAACGCGCGTTGTTGGGCACGACCGCTTGGGGTAGGCGCGGACCTTTTGCATCGCGCGAATTGCCGCAGGCGGTCTGCATGCACCGCGCGAATGGCGCAGGCGGTCTGCGCGCACCGCATCTACATTATTTGGAGTAGTTTAGGGAAAAACCCCCCACGTTGCAGCTGTAAATCAAAGGGTGTACGCCTAAAGGTTTCTTTACATTTCCTACATATTTATGGGAAAATACCCACTAGGGAAAAAGTGCGTGAGGAGGATATATGAAACGCACGAAGGGATTCAAGCTTGGCAAGCAGACAGTCGTTTGGGTGCTGGCCCTTATGGCTGTTGCTGCTACGGTGGCCCTGGCTGCATGCAGCCAGCCCTCCCAGTCAAGCAGCTCCGCATCCTCTGCGGATGCGAGCAGCGCTGCGGCGAGCAGCGCAACACAGGAGGCGACCGAAACGGAAGCCAGTTCGTCTGAAGCGAGCAGCAGCGAAAGCAGCGAAGCGGCAGCGGGGTCTGCCGATGCGCTCGTTCCGGCGTTCGACGCTCCCACGACGGTCCCGGAAGCGGATGAATTTGGCGTCATCCACTACGACGGGTGGCAGGACCAGTACCCGCTGCAGGTAGCGAGCTACCTGGAGAACAGCTACAACGTTCCTGGCTACAAGGGCGAATACGCCGAAATCACGGCAGAAGAGCCCGACACCACGTCGGTGGGCGACATCAAAGCCACCGCATCCGACGGCAAGATGGACTACACCTTCGACACCAACCCGGAGATCCAGGTTATCGGCAAGGGCTATGGCTATGCCAAGTACTACACCGAGCCTGGTGGCCACACCTACTCGATCTGGTCGATCGAGCACAACGGCCGTTTGGGTGACGTGCGCGGCGGTGGCACTAAGGGCATCCTGGCATGCTACGCGTGCAAGACCCCGCAGATTCACTTTGACGCCGAAAACAAGGGCGGCGCCGAGACGTGGAAGCTTGGCGAGGTCAGCGCACATGCGAAGGAAGTCGGCGTGGAACTGAAGACGAGCGATGCGGGCGAAGAGCTGCCTGGTTGGAAGCAGAGCGCGACCAACGGCGCAGACGTCTACACCGAAAACGTCTCCTGCGCCAACTGCCACCAGAACGACAACCCGACGGAAGCGAACATCGTTCGCGCCGACTGGAAGCGCGTTCTGGGCAAGGCGTGGGAATCCAACAGCCTGGACATCCCGCAATCAGCCATGGTGTGCGGCCAGTGCCACTGCGACTACTCGATGGCTCTGTCCAAGACGGATGACGAATACAGCAACGGCGAGCCCACCAGCCCCTACGAGGCCGATACGGACGGCACGCTGTCCAACATCAGCCCCGAAAAGGCGCTGGAGTTCTACGACAAGCACGGCATCGTCGACTGGACCTATGCGTCCACGGGCGCGAAGATGCTCTCCATCCGCCACGCCGAATTCGAAATCTACTATGTCATGGACGGCGGCAGCTCCATGCGCAAGGTGACCAACCCCACCACGGGCGAAGCCTACAACTGCGCTGACTGCCATATGCCCATCAAGTCCGAGGACGGCACTGCGTACCACAGCCATAAGTGGACCAGCCCGCTCGACGATCCTGAAGTTGTTGCTTCATGCGACACCTGCCATACCGACACGGTCAAGTTCGTGAAGGACATTCAGAAAGACGTCGACGGCCGCAATGCCGAGCTGGGCAAGCGTTTCGCTGACTTTATCCACAACTTCGAAGCTCTGGTAGCAACCGAGCAGGACGATCCCGCCAACGAGGGCCAGAAGGCTCTGCTGCTTGACGAAGCGTTCGCGGCCGAAAACGGCATCGACGCCGACAAGCTGGCCAAGCTGCAGGACATCCAGCGCAAGGTTACCTACTACTGGAACCTCCCCGCTGCGGATAACAGCGAAGGCGCCCACAACCAGGTTCTGTTCAATCGCATGATTGACGAAGGCAACAAGCTCCTCGACGAAGGCGACGAGATCATTGTGGCCGCCGGCGGCAAAGCCTCCTCCGCCGCGCAGTTCGAAGAGTGGTATGCCGCTCAGCAGAAGAAAGCTGCGTAAGCTTTAACCTGGATGCGCGAGGGACGTTTTCCCTTGCGGACGAACGGGCGTAGGCTGCCCGGGGCGTGAAGCCCGAAACAAGCTACCAGCATTGGGCCTCCGCCATTGTGCGGAGGCCCTTTTCTCTTGCAAGTGCGGTCCTCGGGTTCGCCCGGCGCGGCCCCTAGCATCCTGCAACGCAAAACCGCGCGAACCGTGCGCTCGAACTGCGCAAATCGGGACCGCTCGTCAAGGAGAACGTGTACAATTGAGAGAGCGCGCAACAGACCCGCAAAGCACGATTGCCGTCAAGACGGACGGGCGTGCTACGACCGGCAAAGAGGTTCCCATGGTAGACGAAGCATCAGCCGCGATTGTAAACGATGCCTCCACAGCTCAGGTTATCCGCGAACTGGGACAGGAGTTCGAACCGGACATCATCGCGATGCGCCGACACTTTCACCGGCATCCGGAGCTGTCTGCGCAGGAAACAGAGACGTCGAATTACATCTGCGAACAGCTCGAGCGCATGGGGGTCGAGTACGAACGCGTGCAAGGCCCGCGCAATGTGGTGGCAGCCGACGGGCGGCGGGAGCATATCGGCACCGGAATCATCGCAACGATTCGCGGGCAGGCCCCGGGTGCCTACGACGCCAAGGGCCATCCTGCCATGCGGGTGGCGTTGCGTACCGACATAGACGCGCTTCCCATCACCGAACTGACGGAAGCGGAATACGCTTCCGAAAACGAAGGAATCATGCATGCGTGTGGGCACGACTGCCACATCGCCATGATGATCGGAGCCATTCGCATGCTTATGGAGGTGCGCGACAGGCTCTGCGGAGAAGTACGCGTGCTGTTTCAACCTGCCGAAGAGATTTCCATCGGCGCAAAGGACATGATCGATGCTGGGGCGCTCGAAGGCGTTTCGGCTATCTACGGGGCGCACATCTGGAGCGAAGTGGACGCGGGGTTGTTCAGCTGCGAGGCGGGACCGCGCATGGCGAACACCGACTGGTTCCGCATCGATATCGACGGGGCGTCTGCCCACGGGTCCATGCCGCACAAGGGCGTGGATGCGGTGGTCATAGCTGCCGAAATCATCGACGCGATCCAGGTGCTGGTCAGCCGGCGCGTTTCTCCTTTCGAGCCCGTTGCGGTCACGATCGGCGAAGTCCACGGCGGCACGGCGCGCAACATCATGGCGGGGTCCGCTTGGCTGGCGGGCACCATGCGCACCTGGCATCAGGACGTGCGCGAACGCATGCGCGTGCTCCTGGAAGCGATGGCGCAACGCACCGCCGAAGTGTTCGGCGCTGAAATAACCTTCGATTTCACAGAGGGCAATCCCGGCGTGGTCAACGATGCGGTTTTGGCGTCCGCCGCCAAACAGGCTATACACGATGTGCTTGGCGAAGGCGCAACGTGCGATTACGAAGGCACGTTGGCCGGCGAGGACTTTGCCGAATACCAGCAGGCAATCCCCGGGGTGTTTGTGTTCGTGGGCACGCGCAACCCGGAGCTGGGGGCCGTGTATCCTCAGCACAGCTGCTATTTCACCATAGACGAAAGCGTGCTCGTTCGCGGATCCATGGTTGCCGCGCAATGGGCATGCGTGATGCTTGAAGGGGGCGGGCACGATGTCTAAATCCCAGCATAAGAAGTTGAAGCGAATCGCCATCGGCGAAACGTTGCGCCTGATACCGCGTGCGCCCGAAGTGGAAACGCCCGAACCCGAAGAGGGAAAAGATGCGGGCGGCATTCCTCCCATCGAGTCGCGGCTGCGCCATAACATTTTGCGCATGCCCGAAGAAATAGACAAGGCGAGTGGCATCGTCATCTACGGGCGTCGCATAAAAAGCCTGCTCTACACCACCGACATAGCGCTCATTCGCAACAACGACGCCGATGCCATATTCTGTGTGTATCCGTTCACGGCATCGCGCGCAATCAGCGCAGCGGTCATCCATGCGGCGTCGACTCCAGTGTTCTGCGGCGTCGGCGGCGGCACCACGCAGGGCGTGCGCGCCGTCTATCTTGCGACCGATGCGGAAAACCAAGGGGCAATGGGCGTGGTGTTGAATGCGCCTATACCCAATCGGGACCTGCGCTCGATTGCACGCGTGCTCGACATCCCCATCGTGGTCACGGTGACAAACGCCGAAACGGATGTTGAGAAGCGCATCCATAACGGCGCCGCCATCATCAACGTGGCCGCGGGGGCGAATACGCCCGACGTGGTGATGCAGATTCGCGCCGATTTTCCGAAGCTGCCCATCATGGCGTCGAGCGGCAAGACCGCCGAGTCCATTAAAGCCACCATCAAGGCGGGCGCCAACGCCATCGTCTATACGCCGCCGAGCTCGCATGAGATGTTCAGTTCGGTTATGGCGAAGTACCGCGAGAAGCCCGGACGTGTTTAACGGTTTTGGGTTCGCTCGCGTTCAGCGGCGCACATCGCCAGAAAGTTCGGCCATGATGGCGTCTGCTAGATGCGCAGCTTTTTCGTCGAACGTATCTTCGTTTGCTATCAAATGGAATCGAGGGTGCGATTTCCAGGCGGCCGCGGTCCTGTCGTCGAGGAGCGCGGCTTCGTCTGCGGATTCCGAACGCGCCGAGTTGTTCGTTTGCGTGTAGGTGCCGTCGCCGAGCTTGGCAGTTGATTCCAGGCAGAAAACCGCGTCGTAGCGCGCCAGCGCCTCTTCGGCGGACAGGCCCACCGAATCGAGCACCAGCTCGTAGCCGCGCTCTCCCACGTAGGCGGCTCCGTCGCATATCCCTCTGTCGCATACGACCAAAGCGCTGCCGCAAGCGGCGGCTTTCTCGCGCGCGGCATCCTCGCGCTCGACTTGCAGGGCCGCCACGTTCATCTGGAACGGCAGCATGGATCCGCAGCTTTCAGGCGATATGCCGCTCAATATAAGGTCGGTTCCGGCCTCGGCAACGAACATGGCGTCGATTCCGTGTTCGGCGAAACGTGCCTTCAGCATCTCGAGTGCCGACGTTTTGCCCGAGCAAGGGCCGCCTGTTATGACGAAGGTAAGCACAAGCAGCCCCTAGCTGTCCAGCGCCATGTCGCCGTCGGCAATGAGCGACGCCTTGCGCATGAGCGCAGCCACGATAAGGCTGACCAGGGCAGGCAGCACGAAGCATACGATGGCCATGCCCAGCCATTCGTTGACGCCGGGTGCAATGCCGTCGGCTATCCATCCCGAATACAGCCCTATGGGACCCACGAGTCCGCACGTGCCCATGCCAGAAGCGATGGCAGGCCCGTTTTGTTGCAGGGCGAACACGCATGTGGAAACCGAGCCGCATACGGCCGAGGCCACGATAGGCGGTATCCAGATCGCCGGTTTGCGCATGATGTTCCCCATTTGCAGCATGGACGTGCCGATGCCTTGCGAAACAAGGCCGGACACCCCGTTGTCGCGGAAGCTGATGACGGCAAAACCCACCATCTGCGCGCAACAGCCTGCAAGGGCGGCGCCTCCGGCCAAACCGGTCAATCCGAGGGCGGCGCAAATCGCAGCCGAAGAGATGGGGAGCGTAAGAGCGATGCCCACGACGGCGGCGACGATGATTCCCATGAGGAAAGGTTGCAGTTCCGTCGCCCACATGATGAATCCGCCCAGTGCCGACGCGGCCGCGCCGATGGCCGGAGCTGCGAGAATGGCAAGCGCGCCACCGACGCCAATGACGACCGCCGGCGTAACCAAGATGTCGACCTTGGTTTCTTTCGAAACGGCTTTGCCCGCCTCGGCGGCGATAATGGCGATGACGAGCACGGCGAGCGGTCCTCCGGCGCCACCTTGGGCGTTGGCGGCGTGCCCGACAGCTGCAAGCGAGTAGAGCACCAAAGGCGGTGCGTTCAGCGCGAACCCGATGGCGATGGCCATAGCGGGCCCGGCAACCGCCGTGGCGAATCCGCCCATCTCGTTAAACGTTTCAAGACCCGTTAAGTTCCCGATGGTGTTAAGGATGGTGCCGATGAGCAGCGAAGCGAACAGCCCTTGGGCCATTGCGGACATGGCGTCGATGGCATAGCGCGAAAACGAGACGCGTATGTCCTTGCGCTCGAGAAACGATTGGCGCTGGGCGTCTTCCGGCGACGTGCGATCGCCTGCGCTGTTGCGGTTGTCGGGTGCATTGTCGTTCATGCTCTGTTCCCATCGTTGCGGGTCGTGCACCTATTGCTGTCCTACCTTACCACACGTCGTGGCCGCGCGACGTTGCGGTCCGGTTGTGTGGGATAATGGGTTCGGGCACATCCGCCCTTTGCTCACCATGGATAGAAAGGACGCGCCATGAGTCTCTGGAACGAACTCGAAAAGCTGAAGTCGTGCAACTGGGTCGATCTGACGCATACGCTTGACAACGACAGTCCCTATTGGGGCGGCATGGGCGAAGGGGTGGTCGATCTGTGCAATGTTGTGTTCGACTATGACGAAGAGATGCTGTCGTGTCGCATCCAAACCTTCAAGTTCCCTGGTCAGTTTGGTACCCACATCGACTTCCCCGTTCATTTCACTCCGAACGCCGAAGCGTCCGACGGATGGGGTCCGCGCGACCTCGCGTTGCCGTTGGTGGTCGTCGACGTGTCCGAAAAGGTCGCGCAGAATCCCGAGTATGCCGTGACGATCGAAGACATCCAGGCCCATGAAGAAGCGCACGGCCAGATCCCGGCGGGCTCGTTCGTGGCCTTGCGCACCGATTGGTCGAAGCGCTGGCCGGACAACGACGCTCTGAACAATTTCGATGAAGAGGGTGGGGAACACGCTCCAGGCTGGTCCCTCGATGTGCTGAAGTTCCTCTACGAGGAACGCGGCATCTACGCGAACGGGCACGAGTCCATCGACACCGACGCTTCGGTCCTTGCCGCCGAAGCGGAGGATTTGGCTGCAGAGCGCTATGTGCTCGACAACGGCCACGTCCAGGTGGAGTTAATGGACAATTTGGACCAGGTTCCCGCTACGGGCGCTATCATTTTCGTGGCATGGCCGCGTGTGTCAGGCGCTACGGGCATGCCAGTGCGCGCATGGGCGGTGTTCGACTAGGCCCGATTGGGCGCACGAGTGTGTTAACCGACGACAACTAACAAACGGGGGTGTAGGCAATGCCAACAAGGGAAGAGCGCGCAGCCGAAGCGGCGAAACACATAGGACTGCTTCGGCAGGTGTTTGTCCAGGACACGCAAACCGCCATAGATTCCGCGCGGCTGTACAAGGAAGGGGAAGGGCGCAGTCTGCCCGAACCTGCAGCGCGTTTCGAAGCGACCGACATTCGGGTCGAACGCACCGATTGCGTGTCGGTGGTGCTGGCCATGGGCGGCGCCGACCAGCGCGCGTGCGTGCTCGACTTCGCATCGTATCTCTATCCAGGTGGTGGATACGAGCGCGGCGCTTGGGCCCAGGAAGAGGCCCTTTGCGCGGAAAGCAATCTGTTCGAAGTGCTGAACGGGTTGCGTGACGTGTTCTACACCCCTAACCGTCAGACCGTGCGCGGCGGCTTGTACTCCGACCGCGCGCTCTACCTTACCGACATCGTGTTCACCACCGAAGGCAATCCGCGCAAGCGCGACGTGATCGTGTGCGCTGCACCCCATCGCACCCGCGCGCTGGAAAGCAACCGGTCGGAAGTGGAATGCGACTCCGACATGCGCAAGCGCGTGCAAACGGTGATGCAGATTGCGGCTGCGCAGGAAGTAGACGCCCTCGTTCTGGGCGCGTTCGGCTGCGGCGTGTTCGGCAACGATCCCGCGTTTGTCGCCGCTGCATTCAAGGAATGGCTCGACAGCCATCCGGGAGTGTTTGCCGAAGTGGTCTTCGCCATCCCGGGTGGCCCCAACCTCGCCGCGTTCGAAGAAGTGTTCGGCCCGGTTCGCTCTCATGTTGTCGAAGAGCCCGAAGACACCGATGAACAAGAAGAGGACACGAGCGAAGAAGATGCCTGGCTCGCCGAAAACGCCACGTCGGATGGCCGTTGGGTGTTCAACTAACCCTTCTGATCTCGTTTGTTTCGGAAAGAGGACTACCATGACTGAAGTTCCAGCAGGTCATCCCGAAAAACCGTCGGGCGAAGACGGCATGGCGCTCCTTGAACGCATGAACGGCGGGCATCACGAGGAACTGGCTTTATGGGGCCTTACGTTCTTGCCGCTCGAAGACGGGGCTCGCGTACTTGACATCGGCTGCGGCGGCGGAGCGAACATCGGCCGGATTCTGGAACGGGTGCCAGCGGGCCATGTAAGCGGCGTGGACTACTCCGAGACGAGTGTTCGGGCATCGACGGCCTACAACGCGCGTGCCATAGAGCAGGGACGTTGCGACGTTTCTGAAGGCAATGCGTCCGATCTGCCGTATGCCGACGCGTCGTTCGATGCGGTCAGCGCGTTCGAAACGGTGTACTACTGGGACCTGCCCACGGCGTTTCCCGAAGTGCTGCGCGTGCTTGTGCCCGGCGGCCGCTTCCTCGTATGCAACGAAGACGACGGAGGTGATCCGGCGGTGCTCGAGCTTGCCAAGCAGATTCCGGGCATGGTCGTTTACACATGCGACCAGTTGGTTGCGGCTTTGGAAGAAGCTGGCTTCGTAATCGACTCGGTTGGACAAGTTCCCGAAAAGGGCCACATTGCCATTGTTGCTTGTCGTCCCTAGGTCGTTGAACCGCTATGCAGGAACGACTGAACATCGGTTGCCACCTTTCGTCTTCGAAAGGATATGCACACATGGGCCGTACGGCTCTGTCCCTGGATGCGAACACGTTCGCGTTCTTCACGCGGAACCCTCGCGGGGGCAAGGCGAAGGAAATCGACCCGCAAGACGCCGCCGATTTTCGCTCCTTTGCCGAAGAGCATGGTTTCGCCGTGCTGGTCGCCCACGCCCCCTATACGTTAAACGCCGCCGCGAAAGACGACCGTGTGGCCGAATTCGCGCGCGAAACGTTCGCGTCCGACCTCGAGCGCATGGAGTGTACGCCCCATCAGCTGTACAACTTTCACCCTGGCTCTCATGTCGGTCAGGGTGCCGACGTGGGGATAGAGAAGATTGCCGCCGTGTTGAACGCGGTGCTCGACGCTGGGCAGACCACGACCGTGCTGTTGGAAACCATGGCGGGGAAGGGCACCGAAATCGGCCGTACATTCGAAGAGCTGGCCGCCATCATCGAGCGTGTGGATCTTGACGACCACGTGGGTGTGTGCCTGGATTCCTGCCATGTGTGGGATGGCGGCTACAACATCGTCGATGACCTCGATGGCGTGCTCGAGCAGTTCGACCGCGTCATCGGCATCGGGCGCCTGCGCGCCGTGCACCTCAACGACAGCAAGAACCCATGCGGCGCCCATAAAGACCGTCACGAAAAGATAGGTGAGGGCTGCATCGGTTTCGAAGCGCTGAGCGCGATGACGCGTCATCCCGCGTTGCGCTCGCTGCCGTTTATCCTGGAGACCCCCAACGAGCTTGACGGTTACGCCGATGAAATCGCGCGTTTGCGGGAAGCGTGGTCGTAGGTTGTAGCGTGCGCTACAGCGCGTTTTTGCAGATGTCGAGCAGGCGATCCTGGTCGATGAGCAGCGCGATTGCGGCGAGTTGTACGGTGGCTTCGTTTCCCAGATCCATGTCCAGGTTGCCTTCGTAGGTGGGTTCTAGTCCTGCTGCCGTCACCGAAGCGTGGACGAAGTCGCCTTCCTGCTTGCCGTACGCCTTGATGTGGCCGACGATTCCTCCTGCCGACTCTATCGCTTCGGCGATTTTCTGCATAAGGGAGACCAAGTCGCCGAAAACAAGCGTCGCGTCGGGGTCCGGCTCAAAAGTCATGGACACGGTCGCCGTTTGTTCGTGCGTATGCGCTTCGAGAAGCACGTTGGCGTGGTCCACCCTGACTGTTTCTTCGTGGCCATGGTGATGGTGCCCGTCGTGGTCGTGGTGGTGCCCATGCTCGTGGTCGTGTTGGTGCCCATGCTCGTGCTCGTGGTCGTGGTGATGGTGCTCGTGTCCGTGGCTCATGCTACACCCCTAGAATCGCATCGATGTTTTCGGCGGCAATGGGAGAGGCCGCACTCACGCGCACGATAGGCGCACTCGCGTTCATTTCGCGCACCGACGATTCGATGCTGGCAAGCTGCGCTTCGTCTATCAAATCCACTTTGTTGACGCAGATAACATCTGCGGGCTCGAGCTGCCCTGTAAGCAGCATCTGAAGCGGCACCTTGATCCTTTCCCAACGTGATGCATCTACCAGAGTGGCAACGCGTACGGTGAAGTTTCCGTATTTTTCTATGTTGTCCCGCATGGTGCCAGGAGTCGCCACTCCCGTTGCTTCCAAGATAATCAGCTGGGGTTCAAGCTCTTCGTCTAGCTTTTGCAGTGCCGGCACGAGCTGTCCGATAAGCGTGCAGCACACGCAGCCGGAAAGCATTTCGGTGACCGAAAATCCCGCGTCTTCGATGATGCTCGAGTCCACCGATGCCGACCCGATTTCGTTTTCGATGATCGCTATCTTGAAATCGGGCCCGTTTACGTCGCGCAATCGCGCAATCAGTTGCATGAGGACCGTGGTTTTGCCCGACCCGAGAAACCCGCTGAGGATGAGCACCTTCGTTCTATCTGCCATGACGCGTTCCCTTTCGCCTCGTATGAATTCACCGGCTCGGCAATACCCGATGCAATTGTTAATCATAGCGTATTTTCGGACGTCGGTTTTGCGGAGGCGGCGCACCTATCGTTTCGATTCCGCATCCACTTCGCGACAAACTGTCCGCGGCTTCTCTCATGTGTGCTTATGGGAGAGCGCTCAAGCGCGCTTTGGCGGACAGACTATAATGGGCAGAGCCGGTAATTCCGAAGTCTGGTAAGCGAAACTACACGAAGGCGGTAAGGATGCGAATCCAGGACCCAACGCAAGATTCATCTGGTTTTGTGGTTCTAGCGGACTATGTACCCGACGTGGTGCAAGAGATCCGATACCATTCCACGTTCAATTTCACAGGCGATAGGGTGGATGGCTACGAGGAGCCGGTTGCGCTGGTCACTTTGGAAACGGCGCGCGCGCTTAAAACGGTCAGCCACGAAATGGCCGTGCGGGGCCTGCGCCTGAAGGTTTTCGATGCGTATCGTCCAGCTCGGGCCGTGAAGTATTTCATCTTCTGGGCGATCGAGGACGAAGACGTGCGCATGAAGCCGTATTTCTATCCCAACATCGCCAAAGAAGACACGTTCGAGCGTGGCTATATCGCCAGGCAGTCGAGCCATAGTCGCGGCAGCGCCATAGACCTTACGTTGATCGACATGAAGACGGGCAAGGAGCTTGACATGGGCGGCCCGTTCGACCTGTTCGACGAGCTGTCCCATCCGGATTACCGCAACATCACCGACGAGCAATACAACAACAGGATGCTGCTGCGAGAGACCATGATGCGCAACGGGTTTGCACCCATCGATTGCGAATGGTGGCACTTCATGCTGAAAGACGAGCCGTACCCGGATACGTATTTCGATTTCCCTGTGGCGCTTTCGTCTTTGCGGGCGCACTAGCGGCAGGTGCGGCACGTGTTGCAAAAGAGCGATGCGCCGAGGTTGCGCATCGTCGAGGAGAAAGGTTGCGCATGAACATCGCAGTGGCGGGAGCAGGATATGTGGGCATGTCTTTGGCAGTACTTCTCGCTGCCCGCAACACCGTCTACCTTGTCGATGTCGACCAGGCGAAAATCGATGCTGTTCGAGAAGGAAAATCGCCGATCGCAGACGCCGATATCGACCGATTTCTGACAGACGGGAATCTGGATTTGCGTCCTACGCTCGATGCGGAAGGGGCGTATGCGGCATGCGATTTGGTCGTCGTCGCGGTGCCCACGGATTACGATCCCGAGCGCGATTTCTTCGATACTTCGCTGGTCGAACGCGTTGTCGACTTGGCACGTGCGGCCAATCCGGATGCTGTGGTGGCCATCAAGTCGACCGTTCCCGTCGGTTACACCGATTCGCTTTCTGCGCGTTGCCCGCAGGGGCGGTTTCTCTTCAGCCCGGAGTTTCTGCGTGAAGGAAAGGCGCTCTACGACAACCTGCATCCGAGCCGCATCGTCGTGGGCGTTCCCAAGTGCGGCGATTCTGCGCTTCGCGAATGGGCAAACAGGTTCGCGGCGTTGCTTGCCGAAGGCGCAGAAGACGAACAGGTGCCCGTGCTTGTTATGGGGGCGTCCGAAGCGGAATCGGTCAAGCTGTTTTCGAACACGTACCTTGCGCTGCGCGTGGCATACTTCAACGAATTGGACACCTATGCCGATCTGCGTGGACTGGATGTGGCGCAGATCGTGGAAGGCGTTTGCCTCGACCCACGCATAGGGGAGCACTACAACAATCCGTCGTTTGGCTACGGCGGTTATTGCCTGCCGAAAGACACCAAGCAGCTGCTGGCCAATTACCGCGATGTGCCGCAAAGCCTGATTAGCGCAATCGTGGAAGCAAACCGCGTGCGCAAAGACCATGTCGCCGAAAGCGTGGCTGCGCGTTTGAGCGAAGCGACGGCGGCTTCTGATGGAAGCGATGCTCCCTTGGTCGGCATCTACCGCCTGACCATGAAGACGGGGTCGGACAACATTCGCGCATCAAGCGTGCTCGGCGTCATGAAGCGCCTGGCGAAACGTGGTGTGCCCATGCTTGTGTACGCGCCTTTGCTCGACGAGGATGCTATTATGGGTTCGGAGATAACCCATGATCTGGATAGTTTCAAACGCCGCAGCACCGTTATCGTTGCCAATCGCATGAGCAGCGAGCTGAACGATGTGGCGGACAAGGTCTACACCCGCGACCTGTTCGGACGCGACTAACCGACCAGATTCCTGGGCAGGCGCATTTATGCGCGTTGGAACGCGCGACGCACGATGACGCCCACCGCGGCAATGGCGCCGATACCGGCTGCGACGAAGAAGACAGCTTGGTGCGTGCCGAAGGCTGCGAGCACAACGCCTGAAAGAAGCGAGCACGAAAATTGCCCGAGGTTGCACGCCGTGGCGAAAGCCCCCATGTGCTTTCCTGAATTCTGACGTGTCGAACTGGCGCCCAGCCAGTTCATGTACGTAGGGGCTAGGCAGCCCACCCCCAAACCGATTAGCACGGCGCCGGCAAGTACGACGGGGGTGGAGGGCGCCAATCCCATGGTGAAGCAACCGGCGGCGACAAGGGCAAAACACACAATGGCTATGTTCGACCGGTGGAATCGTTTTTCAGGCGGGCGCTGGAAAGCGATCTGGCGATGTTGGCGGCGCCGAAGCCGCCGAGGAACAGTCCACTCACTGCCGAGCTTGCCCCGAACGCCGTTACCAGGTAGGGCATCTTGGCAGGCACGAGGTAGGAAAGCGTTTGCGAAACGAACGCGACTACGAGGCAGATGCCAAGCACTGCGGCAACACTACCCTCTGTTTTCGAGCGCGCCCGCTGCGTTTCGCCTGCTAGCAGTGCGTCTCGAGGCGTAGTCTCATCGGGGCTCCCGCCATTGCTTAAGTCGGTTTCGCGTACTAACAAGACTGCCATAACCAGAAGCACCAAACCAACGAGGTAGACGAAAAACGGGATTCTCCACCCGATAAGGGAAAGCAGACCCCCGTGGTTTCGAGCACGAGGACGCTTATGCCCGACGCTGCGCTTTGCCAGCCGTACATTTTGGCGCGCGTATTGTCATCGAAACGCTCGGCGACCAGCGCCGCACTTGACGTTGCGATGCCCGCGATGCCGATACCCATGATGAACCGCCCGACAAGGATCAGCTCGAGTGTGGGCAGAAACAAACCAGAAAGGCCCGCCAACGTGAATACGGCAAGCGAGGCGATCAAGGTGCGCGCCTTGCCGATGCAGTCGGCGACCATCCCCACAAACAGGCCGCAGATCGCCACAGCCAGCGAAGGGAGGGTGATGATCAGCGAGACGGTTGTTTCGGACGAATCGGGAAAGGCCTGGCTCATGGCGGGAAGCGCCGGTGCTACGGCCGCGCCGCCCATGACGTTGAGCATGGATACGAGCACCAGCGTGACAATCGCGCCTTTGGCAGAAGACCGTAGCGATGTGCGCGATTGGCCCATGGAATCCTTTCGAAGCAAGCTCGCTCGTATCCACCATTATAGTTCGGCGTTGCACCTGAAGATGTTCTGGGGCAGGTGATTCTTCCGGACGCAAAACGGCGTTTTGCAGTATCGTGGTGCCAATGCATCGAAAAGGAGCGCGCTATGGCAAGACAACAGGGTTCGACTCGCAAATCGGCCGAAAAGGCACCGGTGTCAACGGGTGCCGCCGACATCACGTGTCCGCATTGCGGCAAGGTGTTCCCGCTAGACGAATCAGGCTACACGGCCCTGCTTGCTCAGGTGCGCGACCACGCGTTCAAGGCCGAAGTGGCCGACCGCGAAAAGCTGCTTGCCCGCATGCAGGACGAAGCGGTCGAGGCCGCCGTCTCGCGCATCAAGCAGGAAACGATGCAGCGCGAAGGGGAGCTTCAGATGGAGCTTTCCCAGATGAAGCAGGAACTCGACAGTCAGAAAGAGCAGGCTCGAATCGCGCAGGAACTGGCAGTGGCGCAAGCGGTGGCGCAAGTCAGCGAGGAGCGCAACGATCTGGCTGCCCAGGTGCAGTTAGCGCAGGCGCAAGCGGCGCAAATCGCCGCCGACCACGCTGCGCAGCTGGCCGAAGCCGAGCGCAACAAGCAAGAGCTCTTGCGCCTGAAGGACGAAGAGCTCGAGCGCATGCGCGACATGAAGGCGAAGCTTTCCACGAAGATGCTTGGCGAATCGCTCGAACAGCATTGCGAGCTGGAGTTCAACAAAGTGCGGTCCATCGCCTTCCCCCAGGCGACGTTTGGCAAGGACAACGAGGTGGTGGATGGCACCAAAGGGGACTACGTGTTCCGCGAGATGGACGAAAACGGAGTCGAAATCGTTTCGATCATGTTCGAGATGAAGAACGAGTCGGAGTCCAAATCGCGCAAGTACAAGAACGCCGAGTTTTTCGAGAAACTCGATCGGGACCGTCGTAAAAAGGGATGCGAATACGCCATCCTCGTCACTTTGCTGGAAGCAGACAACGAATACTACAACCAGGGAATCGTCGAAATTGCCGACTACCCCAAGATGTACGCAATCCGCCCTCAGTTCTTCATACCTATCATCGGCCTGCTGCGCAACATGGCCCGTTCGTCGTTGGCCGACAAGCAAGAGCTGCAGCAGCTGAAAGAGCGCGATTTCGACATCACGTCTTTCGAAGAGCGTCTCAACGAGTTCAAGTCGGGCTTCGCACGCAACTACGAACTGGCCTCCCGCCGTTTCCATGACGCCATAGACGAAATCGATAAGAGCATTGTGCATTTGCAGAAAATCAAAGACGCGCTCATTTCGTCGGAGAACAACCTGCGTCTTGCCAACGACAAGGCCGACCGGCTCAGCGTCAAGCGCCTCACGCGCGGCAACCCCACCATGAAAGCCAAGTTCGACGAGGTTCGTGAATCCCAGGCGCTGATAGAAGCGGAAAAAACCGATACGCAAGACAAGCCCAAGCCTGCGCGGAAGACGAAAAGCCGTCGGAAGCCGGCGGAGACCACAAGCGAAGACTAGCAGCGCGCTTCTATCTGGTTTGGACGAAGCGGCGCGGCAGACGAGCGCTGCCTGCTAAGCATGCACCTATGTTTGCGCCTGCGTTTTTCCTGTGTGCCGCGTTCAGGTGCTGCGCTTACGTCCGTGCCGAGCATGCGCCCGCATCCACATCCGATCCGGCGCCCGCGCGCTACAGCAAGGCGCCTCGATCGCACCCGCACCCGCGTCTGCGCCCGGACCTGCGAGCCACATTTCCTCGCCGTGCATCTGCTTGTGGGTTTACAATGCGAAGGGGGAAAAGTGGGGAGGAGCTGTTCGTGGCTGGTCAAGGTGCGCCGTTGGCCTCTTCGGTGCCGACGGATTATTCGCGCAAGGACGTTGTGCAGAATTGGGATCCGGAGAATCCTGAGTTTTGGCAGCGCTATGGCAAAAGAACGGCGACGCGCAACCTGGCCGTGTCGATCGCCGCGCTGCTCCTGTCGTTTGTGGTTAACACCCTATGCGCCCTCGTCAGTTCGCAGTTGGGCAATGCTGGCTTTTCGTTCGAGCCCGATCAATTGTTCCTCTTAACGGCGTTGCCCGGTCTGGTCGGTGCAACCGGGAGGCTGTTCTACACCTACTGCCCAGCTGTGTTCGGTGGCCGCAACTTCACGTTTGCAAGTACGGCTATCATGCTGGTGCCGCTCGTGGGGCTAGGGATGGCCGTGCAGGATTCCGCGACGCCGTTTTGGCAGTTCGCGCTCTGGTTCGCGTTCATGGGGCTCGCGCTGTCCAATTTCTCGGCGTCGATGGCCAACATCGCGTACTTCTTTCCCATCGCGCACAAGGGTACGGCTAACGGGCTGAACGCCGGTATCGGGAATCTGGGTGTGGCGGTCGCTTATTTCGTCACGCCTATCGTCATTGGCCGTTCGTTTGGATTGGGGGCAGCGACGATGACGCCTGCGGGGGAGTCGCTGTACCTGCACAACGCCTGCTTCGTATGGGTTGCTCCAATCGTCGTCGTTTTGGTGCTGGTGGCGCTGTTCATGGACAATCTGCCGATGCCGCGCCAGAGCGCAAGCCAGATGGCGACCATATTCAAGAACAAGCACACGTGGTACATGACCGTCGTCTACACGTGCAGCTTCGGATCGTTCATCGGCTACTCCATGGCATTGGCGCTTATCGTGGGATTGGCGTTTCCCGAAGTCGATGCCCGCTTCATGATGTTTCTCGGGCCCCTTATCGGCGCCGGCTTGCGCCCGGTGGGCGGGTGGCTTTCCGATCGGATCGATTCGGGCGCGCGTGTCGCTTTCGCGTCTTTCGTGGTTATGCTTGCCGCCACGATCGCCGTGATCGCGGGCGTTGCCTCCCATGCATTCGCCGTGTTCTTCGGGGCGTTTCTCGTGCTGTTCATGATGACGGGTTTGGCGAACGGCGCGTCGTTTCGGATGATCCCCAACATTTTCACCGACCGGGCCCAGGGGTCCCAAGTCGTTGGGTTTACAGCGGCCATCGCGGCCTACGGCGCCTTCGTGGTGCCCATCTTGTTTCGAGCGGACTATGTCGTCGCGCTCGTGGTGCTGGCCATCTTCACGGCGCTATCGGCTGCGCTGACGTGGATTGTGTACGCGCGCAAGAACGCCCCCATGCCTTGTTAGCCGGCGACAGGTGTGTCGCGGTTGCGCAGCGTTGTGTACAGCAACGTTTCGTTTTGCGCACGAAGCAGTGCCAGGTCCCAGGCCACTTGCTCGGGTAGGTCGCCCGTCTCGAACCCGCTGATGATGCCTATGTTGGCGCGGGCGTCGCACACCTCACCGAGCCCGTCTTGATGCGCGGTCATGTTTTTCGCTATGTCCACGGCGTCGGCTCCTAGCAGTTCTTTGAAACGCTCGGCGTCGTAACGTACCCGTTTGGCGTCTTTGCGCACGTCGTGCGTGGCTTCCTCGTCGGCAAGATCGAGGGTGGAAAGGTCGGCTTCCAAGGCGGCGGTCAGCGCGTCGAACCGCGTGCGGACGGCGGATGCATCCAGCCCTCGCTGTTCGACGCATGCGCGCCATTTTACGTTAGACAGCTCGCGTGTCGTGTCCTCGAGCAGCTTGATCAAATGCTTCGTGTCGAGCACCTTCAGTACGCGGTTTCGCTCCGCTTCGGCATGTGCGGCGCAGAACGCGACAAGTTCGGACGTCGTCCCGCCCATTTCGGAGGCCTGAATGGTCAGCACGTCCAGTTCGCGCAGGCGCGATGTTTCGCTTACGACACGCTTCAGATTGGCTTGGCACGTTTTGTTTTGAGTGCGCTGCTGCCACGGGGCGACGAACGCAAGGAGGCTGCGTAGCGTGCGAATGGACACGCGAAACTTGTGCATGCTTTCCGGGTCGTCGGGTTTGGAGAAGAAGGTTTTGCGGCGCTTCTGCACGGTTTCGGCCGCTTCGAAGAGGACCCGTTCCATATGCACGAGCGTTTTCCAGCGCTGCGATACCGGACCTTGGGAAAACCACAGCAGGCGTCCAAGGGGATTCGCGAACGCGTTCGCAGCAGCGTTATTCGCCTGATCGGAGGGCTCTGGCGCCATCGAAGACTCGATGTCCGGACTTTGCTCGGGCAAAAGCTCGACGGCTGCAAAGGCGCCCGTGGCAAACCCGATGCGCGATGCGGTGAGCGCCTCAACGGTGTCTTCTATGAACGGGTTGTGGCCGACTGCAAGCACGATGTCGGCGGGGCACGCGCGCACAAGATCGCAAAACGCATCGAAGTCCTGGTCCCAAAGCGCATCGACATGTTCGACTTTGGGCATGGCCTTCACGCCCGCACGCCGGCAAGCCTGCAACACAGCTTGCGCTGTTTGCTCGGCGCGGGCAGCCGGACTTGTCCATATTTGCACGCTGGGGCCGCTTGGCAGCAGCTCGAGCGCATGGGGTAGTGTTGCGCGCAGCGCGCGAACACCATGTTCTGTCAGCTGCCGGTCGAAATCGGCTTCGCCCTCTCGCGGCTGCTCGGCCTTTCCATGTCTCATGAGAACGACGGTGCCGGACATTGCCCCATCCTTTCGATGTGCGGCAGGTGCACGTCATCTGCCGCTCTGGAAACCTGTACCGTTCCATTATCGCAGTGTAGCCGCCCAATTCCCCGTCTTTTTCGCGCGTATTGCCGGGGACGGTGCCGCAGGCCGACAGTCGCGGGGACGGTGCCGCAGGCCGACAAACGGGTCGAAGCGCGATCCTTGCAAAAACGGTCTTCCGAAATGCACGAGATTGGGCCTTGTGACCACTTTTCCGCGCTGCGAGAGGTCGTTGGCGCATCGGTCATCAACATAACCCCAGGTCACGAATTGTCGCGGCCTGCGAAGCCG
>CAMORQ010000003.1 GCA_946623915.1 uncultured Coriobacteriaceae bacterium
CCCTCTACGAATTCGACCAACCGCTGCTATAGGCAACGCAGCACAACCAGGGGGGCACACCGTGACAAACACCCTAATGTCAAAACTCGCCGAACGGTTCCCGCAGCTCTATGTGGCGCCGGCCGAAGACGCAACGGACGCACATCGCGCTGCGAGCGGATACGGTCTGGCACCCAGTAATGCCAACCTTGATCATTTCATAGGAAGCAGCGAAGACGAACTGCGCCACGTAGACACGCCAGCTGGCCCTATCGAGGTCCTTTTCCTGAAAGAACGTCACGATTTCGAGACATTCTTGCAGATTATCGGCCATAAGTCGCAGCCCGACCCAATCGCGCACACGGTTGGCGCCATCACGTACCGGGGGCTGGCCGATTGGGGGGCGGTGGCCACTGCCCGTCAGGCCTACCTCGCTGCAGGGGGCGACGCTTGGCAAAGCGAATTTGCGCGCCTCGCGAAGCAGCCGGGAATGTTCCGCGCCGAAATCGTGGTTATATCGGAAGGCCCTTACAGCAACATCGCCGCTTCGCGCACACCTTACGGCGACGAGGAATGGCTGCGCATATCGCGCGAAATTCGCCTTCATCACGAATGCGCGCATGTGGTGTGCAGACGCACGATGCCCGATGACATCGCACCTGTTTGGGATGAAGTGACCGTCGATGTGGTTGGGCTGCTCTGCGCAACGGGCGACTACGATAGCGCACTAGCGGCGCTCTTCCTGGGCGTGGACCCCTCCGGTTTTACGGGAGGCAGACTCAGCGAATACCTCAGCGACGATCAGGCAACAAACATAGACGATATAGCAATCCAGGTAAACGGCACCCTTGAAAACATTGAGGCCACAGTCCAGGCCGCAGCGCAAGACCTGCAGCCTTTCGACTTCCTAGTCCAGCTGAAGAAGCAACCTCTTCTGACGTTCTAGGACGCAACCTACATGAACCGCACTGAAGCACAGTGCCTTCAACATACGTCGAACGCGAGGAACGCCAGACCTGCATAGGTCCATATGGATTAACAGGATGCGCCTAGCCAAAGCAGCGCATCTGTCTACCGTGAAGGCAGACGCCGATAGCCTCAAATCAACGGGGACCTATCGATTCGGGCGATCTAGAACGAAACAGGCGTTCGGGTCCCCTGCCGCCGCAAGCATGTCAAGCTCGGAATCGTCGAGCGGAATCGCCCCTGCATCGGAATCGAGCTCTTCGAGGCAGCGCGGCAGTATGCGATCACGCAGATGCGCGGTATCCGTAGAAAAATCTGTCGACAACAATTGTTCGAGCCGCGTCTCGTCCATGTCCACCCCCCCTTCGAAACTCATTGACTAAAACTGCAGTGTGCTAAGTATTACATACTATACGTTTGAGAAACGTTTTCGTCTCACATATCCAGCGAAAGATGCGAATTGGCCCGGCTCGATTGCGGTGCTCGATCGCAGTGCTGCAGTTGACCTGCTACGGCCCGCTGGCTCGGCGCGGCCCGGCCCGGCTCGATCGCAGTGTCGCAATTGGCTCGCTACGACCTGTTTAACCAACCCAGCCTGCTGTCGCGAACCTGTAAGAATTGCAGACTAGTTGCGGTCTGGCAAAACCGCAAGTCAAGACCAGCCCCACGACACGCAATCAGGCGGGGCTATCCGAATATAAGCCCGCGCGGCCCCACATGAACGTAGTAGAGGATTTCGAGGAATGCGTAGATTCCCAGAAGGCCGAAAAACATACCGTTCACGTAATGCTGCGGCGCCCTGTGCAGGGCTTTTGCCATAAGCGGATACACCACCCACACGAACAGCGTCGCAGCGATGGTGTAGACAAGTGAGTTTTGCAGCACGATTTGTCCCATGAAGTTAAAGGGCATGTCGCGATAGTCCCACAACTGATAGTCGGCATTAGTCGTGATACCCATAAGGAAGTCGATGGACACGCATACGACGGCATTTGCGAAAAAGCTGGCTATCAGTGTTGGCCACAGACGGCCATTGAACTTTTTCAGCAACCATTCTTTCAGCGGGAACAAGAATATAACGATGAGCACAACGGCAATGCCCTCTGCCGGATAGGGATAGAGCCACTGCTCCCATAGCTGCGCATGGGAAAAGTCGTAGCTGCCATCGAAGATGCCCAGCACGATTAACCAGCAAAACCCGATTTCGGCCCAATGTCCGACGATGGAAAACACGCAGTAGTAAATGACCAGGTTGCGAAACCACGGCCACGTGAACGGCTTCTCGTAAATGTTCTCGCCCGGGTTGGATGTCGGCTGGACAGATGTGTGGATGGGCTCGACAAACAGCTCTTTAGCGTGGGGTGAAAAGGCGAAAAACGCCACGATGGCAAACGACCCCGCGAAATAGAGGACACCACCCGCTATAAGAACCGGCAGGCTCACCACCGCAGCAATGCGTGCGTATTCTCCACCGTAGAACAAATCGAGCAGCGAAAGCGCTATTACGACGAGCATGGACACGACAACGTATTGCCGCGTAGTGCTTGCCCGACGTTCGATTAGCCACAGGCTGCGCGACGCTGCCGCCATAACAACCAGCACACGTATAAGCGTGATGTCGTACTTGAAATCGTTTGCTGGCATGAGCAGGGCGTACCCCAGCACCGTCACCATCACGGCGGCGAAATAAACCTCGATAATGCGAACGACAGGACCAAGCTTCATCGAATGCATGACGCTAAGCAGCCGACCTGCTCACACCCTCTCCTCCGAACATCTCCGTGACATCGGCAGCAACCAGGTCTTCATAGCTTGGGAGTTCCTTGATCCCCTCTTCGTCCATCCGTTGCTGCAGATACTCGCGCATTTCCTTAACATGAGCCTCCATCTCTTCCTTGTCGGCTCCTGTTAGGCGGTTGACGTTCTCTTCCAAGCTATCGATGTTGTTCTTTAGCTGACCCAGCCTCATTTCTTCTTCGGGCACAGACGACTGCGAAACACCGGTTTCCACTTGAGGCGGATCGATGATATAAAGCGACCAAAGGATACCGCCGAAAATGGCCACAACGACGAACGCGATGTTCATGATGTCGTTTGGAATGCGCGCGATCCAGCGCTCGAGCATCGGATACAAGAACCACGCGATCAGCGACGCCGCAACGCCGAACGCAAGCGCGTTCTGCAGGCACACCTGCCCCATGATGTTGCCGAAGTTTTCGGAGTAATCCCATAGCTGCAAATCGGCATTGATCAACAGACCCATGGTGAATTCGATAATCGAACATGTAAGGGCATTGGCCACGAAACTTATCACGTAAGGCAGGATGCGGTTGGGAATCTTGCGCACGAGCCACTGCTTGAACGGATACAGGAACAGCGCAATGAACACCACTGCAGCGCCTTCCATGGGGAAGGGATAGAGCCAGTCGCGCCACAGCATCGTGTTAGTTGGGTCGTATTCGCCTTCCACCAGGCCCAACCTGATGAACTGGCACATGCCCGCTTCCATCCAATGCCCCAGCACGGAAAAGATAATGAAGTACATGATCAGGTTGCGAATGAAAGGCCAGCCCTTTCGATTGATGACGAAATTCTCGTCATCGTAGAAGCCCTTATGCCGGGAAATGTCGTTGACCAGCACCGCCTTCACGCGGCGAGAAAGGGAGAAGTACAAGATGAGGAAGATGTAGAACAGCGAATTGGCAACGACGACGAACGGGCTGAAAACCCCGGTTATCAGGTCGTAGATCATGGGCACTGCGATGCCGATCGACGCCATGACGATAACGAACGGGCGCGCGATCTTGTAGCGATTGAGGAAGAACCAAAATGCCAAGCCTTCCAAGATGATCATCAACCAGTCGAGGAGATTCGTGTGGTTGTAGGTGACCACATCGCGCGACGTCTGGATAAGACCAACAATGATGAAGGCAATGTGCAACGCGAAAATCACTTGCACAACACGCATGAACCCGAGCTTGTTGGGGGCGCTGAACTTGATAGCGTCGTAGGCTCGCTTCGCGGAGCGCGTGGCGGCACGATGCTCGGCTTTAGCCCTCTTACGGGCTGCGCGTTCTTTCGCCCGCGCCGCTTTCGTCTTCTTCGGGTCGCCCATGCCCTCGGTGATAACAGCGAGCTTCGCTGCTTCGTCGGCCTCTTCGTCGGCCTCCATGGCAACACCCGCCAATGCCACCGCTTCTGCAGCATCTAGCTGGGCCATACGCGTAATGGTCGCACGATCCGCCCTACCCGTTGCGTAGGCCGCATCTATAGCACGTTCTGCCTGTTTTAAGGCCCGCTCCTGCTGCGTCGCCTCGTTGGTCTGTACGTTGTCTTCCTGTTTGTCCGTAGCCACGCTGCTCTCCTTCGCTCACGCAGACGTATACCAATTATTCGCACGATGTTTCCACGTTATCCCACACTCTTACGCGGTTACCAGCATAAGGCACAAAACTCGCGAATGTAACACCCCTCGCCGATTCAGCCATCTGCAATATGCGCCATATCCCACAAAGACGGCAGGCAGCCGCACGCGGCAGCAAACCCCGCCCGGGAATGCGCATTAATCGCACAAATCGCCACAAAGGCGCGCGACTACCACACCAAATCCGCCGCTTTCGCCGGGTGGCGATTAATGGTAACCTCGTGCATCTTGCCCCCACGCATGCGCACAACACGGTCTGCCATACGGGTAATTTCCTCGTTGTGGGTAACCATGATAAGCGTCGTACCCGAATCCACCACTTCTTCGAGCACGGAAAGCACTTCGATACTCGTCGCGTAGTCGAGCGCCGCCGTAGGCTCATCAGCCAGAATAACCTTGGGGTTTTTCACCAAGGCGCGCGCGATACTCACACGCTGCTGCTGACCGCCGGACAGCTGGCTTGGATAGCTGCCCATACGTTCGCCAAGGCCCACTGCGTCTAAAGCCCCCTCCGCTTCCATGGGGTCGCACACCAATTCGCCGATAAGCTTAAGGTTTTGCAGGGCGTTCAAGTTGGGCATAAGGTTATAGCTCTGGAAGATGAACCCGATGTTGTCGCGGCGAAAGTCGGTTAACTGCTCGTGCGATGCATGGGCAAATTCGGTACCAAGATACTTGAACGACCCCGACGTCGGAAGATCCATACCGCCAATGATGTTGAGCAAGGTAGATTTCCCGCACCCGCTTTCGCCAAGCAGCACAAGGAATTCGCCTTCGTACACATCGAGGTTGATGCCTTTAAGCACTTGCGTGACCTGATCGCCGTTTTGGAACTCACGCGTTATGCCGCGCAGTTCCATGATGGTGTTACCTGGCGTCCAAGCAGGCTGAATCGCTTCGTTTTCGTCGATGGCAATTGCAGCGAGCAGAGCCAGGATTTCGCAGATATCGGCTTCTTCTTCCGTGAAGCCGCTCCCATCGGCCTTGTTCACGAACTGGATGCATCCGAGCGTTTCATAAAGACTTGAAAACGGCACGCATACCATGCTTGAAACATGCACATCGGAAAAGTCGCGTACGGTTTCGGGATCGTCGTCTTCGGTGAAGGTAAGCCACCGCTCTGCTTGCTGGCTTTCGAAAACGCGTCCCACCGAGCCCGATCCAGACGCGTGGGAGCACGAGGTAAGATCGCTTGATCCTATCCAGTAATAGGGCCGTAAAACGTTGTCAGCCGACCTGTCTGCATACCAAATGGCCGCAGACTCGGCATGGCAGTTATCCACGATAGCCTTCAGGCCATCGCGCAGGGCATCATCGAGCGTTTCCGCACTGGAGACGGCAGTCTGTACTTCCGAAATAGTGCGGTAACTGGAGAGGAGTAAGCCACCCATGCCCGAGCCCGAAAACTACTTAACGATTGTGAACACGTCGGAGAGCCCGGTCATGTCGAAAACTTCATGAACGTCATCGTTGGGGTTAAGCAGCTTCATGCTGCCGCCACGCGATGTGACCAACTTTTCTGCCGCGACCAAAACACGCAAACCGGCGGATGCGACGTAATCCACTTTGGCCAAATCGATTTCCAGCTCGTTGACCGTACTGTCAAGCCCGTTGATGGCTGCTTCAAGATCGGGCGAAGTCTGAACCGTAAGTTTCCCCTCGAGAGCGATAGTGGCCTTTGCGCCTTCAGCCTGAACGTTCAGTTCCATGTGCGCATCCTTCCTAAAATATTTAATTGCGCCTTCTTTGTAGGGAATACTATACTTTTTTTCGGCGCGTTTTGTGAAAAAATGCTCAACGTATCAATAGTGTAAACGAAATATTCAAGCGCGCGAAACACAGGTGCTGCGCAGCTTTATGGACAAGGCGGGATGAAACGAACCCAGATAACAGAACTATTCGCCAACATCCGCGCAACGGCGGTGTCTTTTTTCAGCATCGTCATGTTCGTGGCTCTTGGCGTAGGCGTGTTCACGGGCATTATGTGGGCCGGCGACGCACTGTCTCGGGCCGCTGACGTCGAATTCAACAAGGACAACTTCCACCACTTCCAAATCCAGTTCCCCTACGGCCTTACCAACGATGACATAGTCAGGCTGCAATCGATCGATGGCGTGGAAGCGGTCGAGGGCGCATACGCAAGCATTCAGAAAACAACACTCGGCGAAAAGCGCGTTTCCCTAAGGGTCCAATCAATCCCCGCCCACATCGATGCGCTTCAGATTGTCGAAGGCGAAATGCCGAAGGGCAACACCGAAATCGCCATGCTTACGCAGATTGCCAAACAGTATGGAATCAGCGTCGGAGACACCGTTTCGTTTTCCCATGACGCCACATCGACGCCAACACTTGCCGCTAGCGCCGACGACGCGCCCGCGAACACGTCGGGCATGAAGTTTCTGACCAACGATACGTTCACCATAACAGCCCTGGTGCATAGCCCCGAATACATCACCGACACAAACGCCGCCGGCTGGGCGTGCTATGTCCCACTTGAAGCGTTCGATGAAGCAGCATTCCAAAATGCCTTCCCCGTCGTCAATATACGCACGAACATCCCCAATGACATATCAACCTACAGCCAAGACTACGACACTCGCTCCGACGCACTGCAAAACCGCATCGAGGCCATCAGCATCGACAGAGCCAACAAACGAACGGAAGATTTGAGGACTGCCGCACAAGAAGCGGTAGACGAAGGCCAACACCAAGTAGACGAAGGCCAACACCAAGTAGACGAAGGCCAGGCGAAACTCAACGAAGGCCAGCATCAGATCGACGAAGGCGAGAAGCAGCTCGAAGAAGGGCAGCGCCAGCTAGCTGATGCACAAGACCAGATAGCGGCCGGCGAGCAGCAGCTCACGGAAGCTGAGGCGGAATTAAACAAACGCAAAGAAGAAGGCGAGGCGCAACTCGCGCAAGCTAAAGCACTCCTTGATAGCGGCCAGGCCAAACTCGATGTCGCGTCTGCTCAGCTCCAGTTGGCCACCAGTCAACTGGAAATCGCACAAAACGTGCTTAGGCTCATCGACTCGGCCAAGGAATCCGTGGCGCAGGCTACCGCAAGCGCAAGGGAATACCAAGACAAGATTCGCAGCATGTTGGATGCAGGAACGATAGACATCGGCGAATACAACCGCCTCCTCGATGTCTACGGCGCCCAGCTCGTTGCAAGCGCGAAATTGGCGCTTACCATGGCAGGCATTGGAAACATAAACATTCCCGATGTTTCCAGCAATAACTTCGGCGAATTCCTCGATTGGGCGAACGACAGGTTTCCCGACGAAATCGAGGCGGGCACGATCGCTTACAACGGCGCGACTATGACCATCGCCGAACTGCGCGAACGTGTTACCGAAGGACAGCAGCAAGTAGAACAAGGAAGAGCCGATGTGGCCGCAGGCGAAGAAGAACTTGCTGCCAGGCAAGCAGAATATGATGCTGCAGTCGCACAGGCCCAAGAACAGCTTGACACTGCGCGTACCGAACTGGACGAAAAGCGCGGACAGCTCGACGATGCCAAAGCCCAAGTTGAATCCGGCCAAAAGGAGCTCGAGGAAAACAAAGAAATGCTCGGCGGAGCGAAAGACGAGCTTGAAGAAAAAAGCAAGGAACTCGAAGCGGGCAAGGAACAGCTCGCCGATGCGAAAGAGCGCCTCGAAGCGGGCAAAGAACAACTCGCAGGCATGAAAGACTACACATGGACGATTCTGCCGCGCGCCTACAATGGCGGCGCGGCCGAAGCGTCGACCTTGGCGGGAATCACCCGCAAGCTCAGCTTGTCCATGGCCATGCTCTTCGTGATCGTCGGCCTTCTAGTCAGCTATTCGGCGGTGAGCCGCATCGTCCATGAACAGGTGACCCAGATCGGCACGAAGAAAGCACTTGGGTTGCGCGGTGGCGAAATCACAACCAGCTTCATGGCGTATTCGGGCTTCGCGGTGGTTCTTGGCGCGATTATCGGCCTGATTGCGGGCATGCTACTTGTCGAAAGCATCGTCGCCTATTCCCTGGGGCAACGCTTCATCTTCGGCACGCCCCCCCTCTATTTCTCGCCGCTCCTTGCTGCGGTCATATCTGCAGTCGAGCTTGTTTTGATCCTGGCGACTACATGGTTTGCCTGTCACACCATTTTGCAACGGCAGGCGGTTGACCTACTTCGCGGCGAAGAGCCGCCTTCGGGCAAGCAGCGCTTCTTCGAAAAGTGGGCAGTCTGGAAGAAACTGCCGCTTTACACCCAGACTATCGTGAACAACTGCCTCAACGACAAGCGCCGTGTGTTCAGCACGATTGTGGGCGTCGCAGGCTGCACGGCGCTCATCGTGACCGCAATCACCCTAAACGACGACATATTGAACAGCTACGATAAGCACTACGACGAAGTGTATGCGTTCGACACCATCGTTTATCTGGATGATGAAAGCAGCGCAGAGGACGCCGATCGGATTACGGGCGTCTTAGACGACAATGGGATGCCTTCAGCGCAAGTCGCCCTGCAGCGATGTGCCATCACACTGCCGGACGGGGACCGAAACTCCATCAAAATCGTTGCCCCCCTCGATACCGCGACGTTTGCCGAACGGTACCACATCACCCCCCTCTCTGACGGCCAGGTGAACTTAAACGGCAGCGAACTGTGGGTATCGCAGGCCTACACCATTCACGAAGGCGCCAAACCAGGAGATACGGTGTCTATCGATTTGGGTGATGGCGTGCTGCACGAACTGCCTATTACTGGATTCAACGAGTTCTGGATCATGCACAACGAAGCCGTCGTTTCGCCCAAACTCTACGAGTCCGAATTCGGCACCGCCCCAAAAGCCAATGCGCTCTACGTCGATTCAAACGGACACTCAGCAAGCGAAATAGCAGGATTGCTGAAAGAAGTAAGCGGGGTGTTCTCGGTCGAAGATGACGCAGAAGCCAACAGCACGGCCTTCAGAGCATTCTCGAACATCTCCAACACTGTCGTCGCCGTCTACATAGTCCTCTCCGTGGTCATGGCCATCGTGGTACTCCTGAACCTGAATACCATGTTCATCGACGAGAAAAAGCGCGAATTGATCGTGCTGATGATCAACGGGTTCTCTGTCAAAGACGCCAAACGCTACATCTACAACGACACCATCGTACTAACCATCATCGGCGTAATACTCGGGGCCATCCTCGGCACGATCATGGGCATATTCACCGTTGCGTCAATTGAGCTGAGCAGTGCCGTTGTGATGAAGGAAGTGGTATGGCGCGCCGTGGCGATAGGCGTTGTTGGAAGTGCGCTGCTGTCCTTCATCATGAGTGCCGTGGCGCTGCGTCGCGTGTCGCGCTTCAATCTGACTGACATCAACCGATTCTAAACCGCTTGTGCGCATTCTGACGGGCTTGGGGCATTTCCTCCCTATGTCGCCTGCGCGGCCCCCCACTGGTTCCTGGTGAAAGCGAATCGAGAAGACCTCGCATGACTCTAGACTCGCATGACCCTAGATGGCGCCCGAATCACATTGCGGTTTCTTGCGAAGGAAGAAGCACAGCGCCGCAAGACTTAAGCGTCGAGGCGCTGGCGCTCTACGAGCTCTGCGAACAATCCGCCGCGCTCAATAAGTTCGTCGTACGTACCTTCTTCGGCGATGCGGCCGTTGTCCACCACAAGGATGCGGTCGCAATGGCGCACGGTCGACAAGCGGTGCGCCACAACGATGCGCGTGCATTTCAGCTGATCGAGCGAATCGGTAACGATCTTCTGCGTCTTGTTATCAAGTGCGCTCGTGGCCTCGTCGAGCATAAGGATTCGGGGCTTGCTGCACACCGCACGCGCGATCATAAGACGTTGCCGCTGGCCGCCCGACACGCCGCCAGACCCTTCGGTTACCAGGGTCTGCATCCCCATGGGCATTTTGCGGATGTCGTCCGCGATTCCGGCGATTTCGGCCGCCGCCCACGCGTCGTCAAGCGTTGCTGTCGGTGTTGAAATGGTTATGTTGGATGCAATGTCACCCATGAACAGCTTGCCATCCTGGGTAACGACCCCGATGTTTTGCCGCAACGACCGTAAATCGATTTTCGACACGTCATGCGGGCCGAAGAAGATGCTTCCGCGCTCGGGCTTTTCGAAACCCAGCAAAAGACGCATGATGGTCGACTTTCCGCAACCGCTCTTCCCCACGAGCGCCACGTATTCGCCCGGCCGCACCGTAAACGACAGATCGTCGAGGACATAGGGGGTTTCGCTACTGTACCTGAACGATACCTTCGACACGTCAATCGAACCGCTGACTACGGACACGCTAGGTTTGCCTTCGGTCGTTTCGGGAACCTCTTCGAAGATGGGGGCCACCATTTCGACCATCGGGGTAATGCGTGCAATCTGCCCCGCCATGCCGGCAAGCGCCATGATTGCGCCCGTCACCTGACCAAACGCCACATTGAAAGACATGAAGTTAGCCAGTGGCACATGTGCGGACCCCGCAAAATAGTAAATGGCAACGTTGCCCAATAGCCCGATAAGCGTAACGATGGCCGGCAAAGCCTGCACCACCGGCGGCACATTGTAGGAAGCGCGGGCGTAGTCGGAATAGCCACGCGCCCATTTCGCAAATGCACGGTCTTCAGCACCGGCGATTTTGATCTTCTGTATACCGTTGAGCAGGGCGGTAACCACGCCCGAAACCTGGGCATTCGCATTCATGGCGATGCGGTCGAATCGCATGGTCAAAAGCGTCGCAGCTACCGTTGCAATCGCCTGAGCAATAACCACGAGCAGTGCAGGGACTGCCAACACCGGCGTATACACGGCAATCTGAAACACATACACAAGCGAAAGCACTGTCGTAAGACCGCTCCCCAAGACCAACGAGGTCAGCTGTTGGGTGAGCATCGTCACCTGCGAGATGCGCACCGCAAGGTTGCCGGATGCATACCGCCGGAAGAACGATGTCGGCAGCGAAAGCACGCGCGCAAACGTCGCCGCTTCGGCAGCGACTTCGATCTTAAGGGCGACGCGCGCCATGATCAAATTGCGGAATATGCCGATCAGCGCCGTTGAAAACGCCACGCCGACAAGTAATGCAGCAACCGGCGCGATAAGCGAAGCCTGCCCCGACGGGACCACCAAGCCGAACGCGATGTTGTTCGCCCATGCTGGGAGAAGACCGACAAGCGTAGCGGCAAGCGCCGCAAAAAGCACGAGCGCGTAGTCGGCCCGGTCGAACACGCCCAATATAAACCACATCAAGTCGCGGACCCCGAGCTCTTTCGCGGGGAAGGGGCGGTAGAACAACGTTGCTTCTGGTTGAATCGTAGCAGCAGTTTGCGCCGTTATCCGCTTTTTCACACCCGTTACAGGCTCGTAGTAGTAATACCCGTGCAGACCACGCGGCAACAGCGCGACCGTTTCGCCTGTTTCGAAGCGCCCTACCATGGCCCCAATCGCTCTGTTGTACCAGTCGCCCTCCAAACGCACGCTGCGATACATAGTGCCCGAAGGGCGACACAGGTAGTCCAAGCGCGCCTCGACGCTATCGATGCCCTCGGGCACATCCCCCGCTTGCGCGCCGCAGTACTTCAGCGCTGCTTTGACGGCGCCATCGACCTGCTCCGATTCGTCAATCGCAAACGACGGGGCGCGAGAAGGCGCGACGACGCTTGCCGCCAGTTCGGAGTACGCCCGTTCAAGCATTTCCGCATCCAGCTTGGCCCGGGTTTCTATTTGCGGTTCAAGCCAGCGCATCAGTCGCTCCTCACCAGTTCGGCATAGGCGCCGTTTTTCGCAAGCAGTTCGTCGTGGTTGCCCCGTTCGACCACCTTGCCGTCTTCGAGCACGATGATTTCGTCGCAATCGCGGATGGTGGAAAGGCGGTGCGCCACGACGATGCAGGTTATGTCTCGGTCGCGGATGCGCCCGATTACTTCTTCTTCGGTCTGCGCATCGAGCGCACTCGTGGCCTCGTCGAGGATGATGATGGTGGGGTCCTGTGCAAGCACGCGGGCTATTTCAAGGCGCTGCAGTTGCCCACCGCTAAAATTACGCCCGCCCGGCATGACCATCGAATTGTAGCCGCCTTCGCGCTCGGCGATTATGTCGTGGATGCCTGCATCGCGGCATGCAATGATAACTTCGTAGTCTGCAATCGAATCGTCCCAAAGGCGAACGTTGTCGAACACAGTGTCTTCGAACGAGACGATGTCCTGGTCGACCACGGCAAGGGATCCGCGCAAAACCGATCGCGGCACGTCGCCGATGGGAACGCCATCGAACTTCACTTCGCCTTCCCAGGGCTTATACAGTCCGCTGACCAGCTTTGCGATGGTCGATTTTCCGCACCCCGAACTGCCCACGAGCGCAACCCACTGACCTGGCTCAAGGTGCAAATCGAAGTTTTCGATTAAAGGCGGCTCAAGGGGCGAATACCCAAAGGTCACCGACTCGAGATCGACTCGACCGCGCAGCTTTTCGCTGCCGAAAGCGGAAACCGCCTTGCTTGCCTGCCGCTGATCTTCGTCTTCAGGGACATCGCATTCGTAGCGCAAAACGTCTTCGACGCGCTCCATGTTCGTCCGCATCTCCTGCAGCGACTGACCAAGGCCGATGATTTGGGTAACCGGTGTCATGAACGACGACAGGAAGCCCTGGAATGCGAGCAACGCGCCAGCGGTGAAATGTCCTTCGACGATAAGCCAAATGCCCAGCACAAGAACGAGGATGTTAGTTAAGCTGACGAGCAGTGTTGGAACGGTGCCGAGGTATTCGTTGACCCTGGTCATGCGCACTTGCCCCTCGGCCATATTGGCCTGATACCCCGCCCAGCGCCGGAAGAAACCGTTTTCGGCGCCGGCGGCCTTGATGGTTTCGATCATGTCGATTCCGGCCACCGTAGTGGAATACAGCTTGCCGGAATCCATGGCCATGGATCGGGAAATGTTCACACGTTTTCTCGAAATGAAGCGCGCGGTGAATGCGTTCAGAATGACCGTCAACACGCCGATCAGCGTGAGCAGAGGACTGTAGCTGAGCATGAACACCAGGTAAAACACCAACATGACCACGTTGATGATGACGGGAGCCAGCTGGCCGACCAAGGCAAACGCAATGGTTTCGTTCGACGACTGCCGCTGCTGAAGGTCGCCCACCATGCGTTGAGCGTAAAACCCAACTGGCAAATGAAGCAAATGGCGCATAAAGCGCGAGGACGACACGACGGCTATCTTGCCCTGGATATGCATGAGGTACACGGCGTTGAGGATGGACACGACGCCCACTATAAGGGCAAGCGCGAGCATGATGGCTGTTAAGGGCAGCAGCCATTCGGGATTTGTGCCCGAAAGCACCCGGTCCAAAAACACCCTTCCCATGGATGTGTTGAAAATGCCGACGAGCGACGTGACGGCGGCAGTGACCATCACAAAAGCGATGGGAGCCCCCAAACCCTTCAACCGCTTGCGCACGAATTCCAAGGTGCTCGGGGCGCTGCCCCCTTCTTCAAACGCATCCGTCTTTTCAAACACGAGAGCGACACCGGTGAACGCATCCTCGAACTCGCTCATCTCTACTTTAATTTGGCCACGCGCTGGGTCGTTGATATAGGCATACTTGCCTTTGAACCCATCGAACACAACGAAATGGTTAAAGTTCCAGAAGAGGATGCAGGGCACTGGGTTCCTCTTCTTCAGAGCTGCAACGGAAAACGTCATCCCCTTGGCAGTAAGCCCGTAGTTTCGAGCCGCGCGCAAGATGTTGGTCGCCTTCGAACCGTCGCGGGAAACACCGCAGTCCGCACGCACTTGCTCGAGCGGCACCCACCGACCGTAATACGCCAGAATCATCGCCAGACAGGCAGCGCCGCACTCGAGCGCTTCCATCTGCATAACCTGGGGTACTTTTACCACATCTCGCGACACGCCAATATCCTTGCCCTGCCGCACTATCCGAATATCAGCGATATGGGAGCAACATGCTCTACCGTGATGCTCATAGGAACAGGTACGCCTTGGCCGAACTCGTATTTTCCGTCACCGGTGCAATGGACAAGGTATCCCCAATCGGAATCGAGCAACGTGCTCACCAGGTAGTCGCTTCCCAGAACCTCTTTGGCTTCGTCGCGAGAAAGCGGCGTTTCGGACACTTCGACCACTTTCAGCTTTTCGCCTAGCATGGTGGCCGAATCGCCAGCGTGCACCTTGAGAACGTTTTCACCATCCAAAAAGGCCACGGCGTCGCTGCCGATAATGGTTCCCTGGCACGTGACGGTTGTGGCAACGGTGCCAAACACGCCCCACGCAAGCAATCCCAGCAGAAGGGCCACGCAAGCCGCCAGGATAATCCATATGCCCGGGTTGGTCACCCGGATGTATTTTTCCAGGTCGTCGGGCGTACGTAGCCTCTCGCGAGCCTTTGCATTAAAAATCTGCCGCTCTTCGCTTGCCATTTATGCACCTCGATGTTCTGCGGCAGTCCGCATTTTCGCCAATGCACGCTGCAGCTTGGTGGCCACCGTAGACGGGTTCATACCCAGTTCGTCGGCAATGTCTTTATTCCGCTTGTCTTCGAAGTACTTCATGAAGACAATTTCGCGTTCTTCGAGTTCAAGCGTAGCCAGCAGCTTGCGGGCAAGCTCGGCGTTGTCGTCGAGCCGCGGGTACTCGTCTTCTGCCGAAAACGCGTCTTCGCTTACCACATCGATGGGGGCGGATGGATGTTGGCTACGGAAATAGTCGTTGATGCAGTTGCGAGCTATAGCGCACACCCAGGTCGAAAACTTCGCACGCGACGAATCGTAGCGAGAAAATGCACGCGCAGCTTTCAGGAACGCCTCTGACACGATATCTTCTGCCAGCATGCGATCGAGCAAGCGATAGTAGACGTAGTTGTACACGTGTGAGTAGTTGTCGTGATACAGGTTTGCAAACGCAGTCTCTTTAGCACAATCGCCGTTGCCAAATACGGGGGTAAGCAGCCTTTCGGCGTGTCCACCGTTCGCGGTACCCAACCCCACGCTACGCTCCTTCTGGCATCCAATGCCGCTTCCGGCGTTCGCGATACGTATCCAAGCAACAAATCCAACCGAACGCGAGAAAAATCCTATATGCGTAGTTTACCATCTCGCCATTTCGTCAAGTTGAGCGTCTTGAGACTTTACTACTTTTTCGCTATTAACCAAGCCCCTGAGCAGGACTCTCGAAAAGGTATGAGCGCTGTTCGCACCTAGGAATGGCATCGGCGGGTGTCGTGCAAAACTTGCTCGAGATAGGCGAGAGCGGCTTGCAGGCTACCGTCTTCTGAGCTCTCCGGCCCTTCGGCAGTTCCTACGGGCCAGGTCCGGCTTTAGCCATCGGTGGTCGCCCGTCGGCCGCATAGATGATCGCGCCAGCCTGCGGGCGCGGACAAACCCGAGGGATGCGCGGGACCAAACATTGCACCTCTTGCCCATGGCCCCTTGCCCGGCGCCCGTTTTGTCGTAAGATAAGCTCGTGCGCTTCATCCGTGCGATTTTGGACCGCCCATGACCGAAGACAACCTGATCCAAGACAAGTGGAAAACGCGCGCCTACATGGGCGTCGCTGTTGTGATGCTTTGCCTGCTCGCCGGCTTAGCGCTCTACATTTTCGGCATTCTCTGGCAGGCCGTAGCCACAATCATCGCGACGGCAATCATTTCTTTCATGCTGCATGGAGCAGTGAACTACCTGGTCGCTCATGGCGCATCTCGCCTGGTGGCAACAATAGTTGCTATGGCAGTTCTGCTAGCTGTAATTGTGGGTATCATCGCGCTGTTCGTGCCCCCCGTCGTCGAGCAGATTGCATCTCTTTCCCAAGCGGCACCCACCTATTTGGCCAGCGCCCGCACATGGATCAACAGCGTTATGCAGTCCCTCCCTGTAGACAATGCCGCTTTTTCGGGATTACTCGACCAAGCGACGACGTGGGCGCAAGAGCAAAGCGGCGCCATCATCCAGTCGGCTGCCGGCGGTATCCTTGTCGGGGTCACCGGCGTCGGCAACGGGCTTCTCGTGCTATTCATTGCGCTTTTGTGCTCGTTCTGGGTACTTGTAGATCTGCCTACCATTTCCCGTGAGGTCATGTCGCTGTTCACGCCTGAGCAACAGAAGAATGTGCGCGTGGTCACCGGTGCCTTCAATACCGCCGTGTACGGCTGGATGAAAGCGACGTTGGCGTGTGCCATAGTCGATGGCCTGTTTAACGGGTTCGCGTATTGGATTATGGGTCTGCCCTACTTCGCCCTGTTAGGCGTGATGTGCGGACTGTTTTACATCATTCCCTACATTGGCCCTGGCATCGGGGCGGTCATCGTGGTGCTGGCTGGCCTGCTCGTTTCGCCAACGGCTGCAATCGTGGCCCTTATCATCAACACGGTGGTGAACAACGTAGTGGGAAGCGTTCTGTCGCCACGCCTGATGAGCTCTTCGGTAAGCGTGCATCCTGCAATCAGCCTCGTCGCCATCTTGGCAGGTGGTGCCTTGGGCGGCGTCTTAGGCATGTTGTTCTCGATTCCTATCGTTGCAGCCGCACAGGGCGTGTTTATAACCTTCTTCGAGGAACGCACGGGTAAACAGCTAGCCACCGAAGACGGGGCTTTGTTCCACAAACCCAAAGTGAAGTACAAACCCACGTGGCGCAAACCGAATCGCAAGAAGAAAGACGACCAGGACGCCAACGAGACACAGCAGGCTTAGCTTTCTGTGCCCCAACGTTGTTTAGCGTAGATTTCGTTCATGTCCATACGCAGCGTTTGAGCCACCAGGTCTTCGAGCAATTCGTCTGGCGCATCCGGATACCTGCGCATAAAGCCAACCATGCCGATGATCAGGACATAAAACGTTTCGTAGTGATGGTCGATGTGCACGTCGTGATACGCCTTGTAGTCTTCTACGGTCGTCTCGACAACGTAGTGCGCTAACGCTTCAGCCGCCCGATGGAGAAACTTTATGTAGAGCTGCGCGTTTCCGTTGGTTGTCAAATCATGTCTGAACTGGTCTTTATCGAAGATTCCGCGCCGGAGCATCACTATGCAACTCTGCAGAGCGCCCCGCAAGTCACCGCGCGTTCGCCCTTCATTCCAATAGTGGGTCATCTGCACGAAATCGTTCACATAATCGTCAAGCACGGCTTCGACGAGCGCTTCTTTGTTGGGGAAGTAATGGTAGAACAGCGTGCGAGTTACGCCGATTGATTTGGTGATGTCGTTAATGCGGGTGTGCTCGGCCCCTTTTTCTTCGAACAAATTCCTGGCAGCGGCGACGATATCATCGCGACGCGTCGGCTCGCCATCTTCGTTAAAGTACGCCGATGCCGACCAATCCCGCTCATCTTCTGCCGTATTGCGATGCTCTATCATTTGCCGTCTCTTTCCCATTCGCGTGCTTGTGCCTACACGTGCTGGCCACCGCGCACGGTGCTACAGACCGCACGCCACTTCGGGGCTCTTCCAGTTTCCGTTTTCATTGCGAATCTATTCGATGTATACGTCTGCCGATTCCGGCTCGGGGCTGGCCTGTCCGTGCTCGTCTACGGCGCGAACAAGCAGGCGGTGATGTCCGGTTTGCCTAGGCGTGTAGGTGAAGCTCCAGTGCACCCAACGTTCCGGCGTCGAATCGCCAACATCTTGACACGTCCACGTATTGCCGCCGTCCATGGAAAACTCGATCGACACAATGCGGTTGAGGTTGAAAGCGTACGCATAGCCCTCGAACGTTATCGGTTTTCCAACCTGTCCCATACTTGGAACAATCATGAAGCTTCACCTCCCTTGAAAGCTTCTCTTTTATACGCATAGTATAAAACAGCGGGCGACACGCATCGCATGCCGCCCGCCGGAGGGGTATGCCACATTGCGGCGGCCCTCTTAGGTGCTACTGCACGATGCCGGTGATGCCCACGTTGGGAGCTTCATCGAACGCAGGGACAGCGGGAGGAACGTCCTCGGCTGTCACCTGGATTTCCACGATGTCGCGCAGGAACAACCCAGCAGGCGCTCCCGCCAACCACAGCTGGTTGTTGCCACCGACCGAGGCGGAAAGATCTTCGCCGTTGATGTCGTAGGCAAGCAGGGCATGGCGCCCGACCACATACGCAGCCGGCAGGGCTACGCTCTTGCCGTCGGTCGAGATAAACGTCACCGTGTTGGCGCCCGATGCGGGCACCGCGCGCTCTATCAGGCGCTCGACGGGAATACCCTTTACGTCGCCGTTGAAGATGGCGCGGCCACCCTGCGGATTGCCACCGCAGCTGCACGTCATCGTCTGGGAAACGGCTTCGTCTTCAACGACTTCGTCAAGCGCGCTTACGTAGGCCCGTTCCACATCGCCGGAAACCGCAATGCGCCACTGCAGCGGATTGTCCGCAACGAAATCAGTCTTCGCATTGCACAGCGTAGCCACAGCGCGGTTAAACTTGGTCGCAATGTCTTTGGCTGCCGTCGTCTTGCCCTGATCGTAGGCGAACTGCCCTTGCACGTTCGCCACTTTCACGAGGTCGGTCGCCGCAGCGCCCTTGGCCACCGCTTCTGCAGCGGCAGGCTCCTGTGCTACGGCAGTGCCCACCAAGGGCGTGGCAACTGCGGCCACACCAGACAGGGCAACGGTGACGCCAACCGTTGTTTTTAGAACTTTTTCTGCGTTCATACTGTTCTCCTTGTCTCGTTCGCCGCGCTTTACGACTCGACGTTCATCAGGAACTGCGTGTCGTACTGGCACACGCGGTCCTGACCCTCAGGCGTCGTGGATGTGGTGCGGATGGTCAGCAGGTAGGCGCCAGCCTCTTCGGGCGTGAAGTCCATCCTCCAGTAGGTCCACAGCTTCGAGTCGTTGTCAGGCGTGTCGAGCGTCGTCCAGGTTTCACCATGGTCGAAGGAGTACTCGATCTTCTTGATCGGCTCGTCCCATGCATCGGCAAAGCCTTCGAGATGGATGGGCTTGCCAACCTGGTCCTTGAATACGGTGCCGGTGGGATAGTTCAGGATGCCGCTGTTGGGCTTGGAGTAGATTTCCTCCGTGCGGTCGTCCGTAAACTGACCCACGTAGAGCTGGCTGTTCACCGACTCTTCGTCGACCGTCATGAACGTCAGGTTAGAAATGTGCTTGGTGAAGTTGCCGCCAGAAGTGTTGTACACCCAGATCATGCACGGATAGCCCTGCGTAGGAGCGAGGGTTTCGCCGTCCATTTCGGTGATGATCAGCGCGTCGTTGGCTTCGAGCCACTCGAGGCTCATCTGCGCATAGTCATAGCCATCGCTGCCGATGGGCGAAAGGATATTGGCGCCTTCCTTGGGCTTTGCTTCCTTGATGATTTCGGAAACGGGGATGCCCGTCACCTCGCTCTGCATGATGGTCGCCTGGCCAACGCCGTTGATGGTGCAGTCCATCTTCATGACCTGTGTCTTGGTGCCGAACTTCTCGATCATTTCGGGCAGCGTCATGGTGAATCCGTTTTCGCAATCGCCATCGACGGTGATAGCCCAGTTGTCGAAGATCGACTGATCGATGTTCTCGTCGTCAACCAGCCACTCGGAAGGTTCGTCGCGCGTGGTCTTGAAGAACCGGTTTTCCTTCGGCGTAAGCGTGGTCTGGTCGTAAGACAGGTCGACCTTCACTTCTTCTGCCGCAACGTCGGTAATGCCCTTGTACAGGTTGTACTTGACTTCGTCCCAACGATCGAATTCGCCGGTCTTGTAGTTGATGTAGTGGCACGACTGGCAATCGCCATCTTCGGTGTCGGTGAACACCTTGCTCGACATATGCAGCGTGTGGATCGCGTCTGCCAGGTGATGTCCCGAATAAGAGTCGGAATGGCAGGCGACGCAGTTCTGATAGCTCTGCTCGGTGTTGTAGCCGAAGAAGATGATGCGATGGTACGTGGGCAACGACATAAGCGCGTCCTCAAGCGTGTGACAGCTCGTGCAACCACGGTTGTCCGCGTTGAGGTAGGTGTTGTTCCAGCCCAAATCGTCGCTTGGCACTGGCTGCACCAAAAAGCCGTTACGGTCGGTGTACTGGCGCGGAGCGTTTGCCTCGGCGTTCGCCGCATCCTTTTCCGCATGGCTGTACAGCTTGCTCAGCTCCTGCACGCTGTCGACGTAGCGACCCTCTTTGGGATACCCACTTGCAGGAAGCTCGACCATGTAGGGCGAATCGCCTTCCTTCGCCGCTGCGGCCTCTCCTTCTGCAGCCTCCGACGTTACCGCTTCGGAAGCCGAGGCCTCCGATGTTGCCGCTTCGGCAGAAGAGGCCGCTTCGGAAGCCGGCGCGCTCGATGCCGACGCGTCCGACGAGCTTGCAGCGCTGCTTGCATTCGACGCACATCCAAGCAGACAGGCAAACACGAACAGCGTCACGGCAAGCAGCGTCACCTTGACTCTTTTGTTTCCCATTGTCCTTCCCCTCTCTTGTTGTAAGCACGCACGCGTGCTTTTGTCTGCAAGGCGATGCCGCGTGCTTCCTGCGTCGTAGTGCCCGCGATTCCGCCCATTTAGTAAAATAGTAATCATTGCCCTTGGGGCAAACTCAAGGGCCGTTTTTTATTATTCTTACTTATTGTCTATATAATTTCATACAGGCAATAGCGTTCGTCTGCGTGCGAGAAGGGCCGTTGTGAAAGAATTGAATATCGGCGAAATGGCCAAGCTAAACTGCTTGTCGACCAAATCGTTACGTATTTACCACGATATGGGGCTGCTGCCCCCGAAGCGCGTCGATCCGCAAACGGGATACCGGTTCTACGAGGCAACCCAGTGCTTTATCATCGACCAGATTCAGCAGCTGCAAGCCATGGGCGCTTCTTTGTCCGAAATCAAGGAAGCCTCTGCCTGCAAAGACAGCAAAACCCTTGTAGACCTCGTCCGCCAACGGCGCGACGCCATCGACGAAGAAATCGCACGCCTGCGCCTTGCACGCCACAGCGCCAACGAATTTATTCACAATTACGAAACCTACGCTTGTCCGCCTCCGACCAACGTGGTGCTGTTCGAAAGGCTACCTGTGCGCTACGCCCTCCAGTTCCCCGTCGAACACGATGATGCGGCCCCCGTAAGCAACGAATCGGGCCCCAACCTGGAAGCGTGGGAAATCGCGCTTCACCTAGCAAAACGGCGTATGGTTGACCAGGGAATCCCCACCGAGCTGTTCCACAACGTAGGCTGGCGTATGCATAAGGACAACTTTTGCAACAAGAACTTTCAGCTCGACAGCATCGTAGTGATGGTGCGCACGCAAGGTCTAGCGCAGGAGTACGGAGCAACGGAACTTCCGGCTGGCGACTGGGCCACGTTGTACACCTGCAGCTACTTAGGCGACGATGGCGCCAACAGCGAGTATGGGTCGCTACAGTATTTGGCTGCGTCTATCGACAAGCTGGGCTTCGAAGCCTGCGGCGACTGCATTAACGAGGTGGTGTTCAATGCGCCCACGCTGCACAACGGTTGGCGCGACGCCCTGTTCAAGCTTCAAGTGCCCGTATGCACCAAGACGCATGTATAGCAAAGACTGCAGCCTGCTTTGCCTTCAAAACCGCAGTTCAAACCAAAGCACTTAGAACACACCACAACAAATATGCAAACCTTGTCCTAAGGGCAAGGTTACTTGACTCCGGCGAATGTCCTGTTTTCGTTGCATGTCCACTGCGTTTCATAACGTTTCGTATTGTTCTGCACAATTTCTATCTTATTTAAGAATGATTTTCAAATGACGCCAGGAGGGCTACTCTAATCCATTGCGCATGGCTAACACGATTGTGCGTAACTATTATCCAAGGAGAGGGGTATCAATGAAAAAGAGTGTGAAGCTACTTATCGTGGCCGCAATGGCCGCACTGCTCGCCCTGTTCGTCGTCGGTTGCGCAAGCAACTCTTCGAGCAGCTCGAGCGCGAGCGCGAGCGCTGCTGCATCGAGCGCCGCGGAGCAGTCCGCAGCGTCGAGCGCAAGTGCAAGTGCAAGTGCAAGCGCGTCGAGCAGCTCTGCGGACGCGTCCGCCAGCGAGGCCAGCTCGTCCAGCTCGAGCAGTTCGTCTAGCGCTTCTGCGCCGAGCAACACCGTGCTGCGCCTTTCGACCACCACTTCGGTGAACGACTCGGGTCTGCTGCCCTACCTGCAGCCTGCCTTCGAGGCCGCAACCGGCTACACGCTTGAGGTTACCTCTGCCGGCACCGGCGCTGCCATCAAGAAGGGCGAAACGGGCGACGCCGACGCGCTGCTCGTACATGCGAAGGCCAGCGAAGAAGAGTTCATCGCTTCTGGCTTTGGCCTGGAGCGCGTGCCGTTCATGTACAACTACTTCGTGATCGTCGGGCCTGCTGACGACCCGGCTGGCATCGCAAGCGCCACTACGGCCGCCGACGCCTTCAAGGCCATCGCCGAATCCGGTTCGACGTTCGTGTCCCGTGGCGACGACTCCGGTACGAACAAGAAGGAGCTGCAGATTTGGGAAGCCGCCGGCGTCACGCCCGAAGGCGACTGGTACGTCAATGTTGGCGACGGCATGGGTGCCACGCTCACGCGTGCTGCCGAAATGCAGGGCTACACCCTGACCGACAAGGGAACCTACCTGTCGCACGAAGCGAAGGACCAGCTCTCCCTGCTGCTCGGCGAAGCTGACGACATGAAGAACACCTATTCCATGATCGCCGTCAACCCCGAGAAGTGGCCCGACACCAACATCGACGGCGCTAACGCCTTCATCGAGTGGATGACCGGCCCCGAAGCTAGCGCGCTCATCGAGACCTACGGTGTCGAAGAGTACGGCGAGCCGCTGTTCTACCTGAACTAACCGCTCTTACTACGAGGGGCTGCGTTACGCGGCCCCTCGCCTTTTTCTATGGAACAACTTGGTCAAGCATTCGGACTGCTGTTTACGCCCGGCAGCGAACTGTCGCAGATCGTTCTGCTTACGTTGCAGATGTCTGCGTTTTCCACGCTCATATCTCTGGTAATCGGCATTCCCCTGGGGATAGTTGTGGGGTTGTACCGCTTCCCTGGCAAGCGTCTAATCATGCGCATCCTGAATACGCTGATGGGGTTGCCGCCGGTCCTGGCCGGTTTGATCGTGTTCTTCATCTTGTCGCGGTCGGGCCCGTTGGGAAGCCTGCGGCTGCTCTACACGTTGCAAGCCATGGTCGTGGCACAGGTGGTTTTGATCACGCCCATCGTTTGTGGCCTTGCCGCTACCGCGATTGCCAACATTGCGCCCGCTGTGCACGAAACGGCTCACGGAATGGGGCTTTCCTTCACACGCGAGCTTTCCGCCCTGCTTCACGAATGCCGCGCCCCGCTGCTGTCCATCGCCTTCGTCGCGTTCGGTCGTTCAATCGGCGAAGTCGGAGCGGTCATGCTCGTCGGCGGCAATGTGCAGTACAAAACGCGCGTCATGACCACGGCTATCATGCTCGAGACAAACATGGGGCATTTCGAGTACGCCATCGCGCTCGGCGTTGTACTGCTTGCCATTTCGTTCATCATCAATTCCATAGCACTAACGCTGCAGGAGCACACCGCTCCTTCTAGAAACCGCGGGGTGCACAAGCTGACGCGCGGCGGCACCCTAGGTGGTGACAATCGTGGCTAAGCAATTCAGCGTACATATCGATGGGATGAAAAAGCGCTATGGCAGCCGGACGGTTCTTTCAATCGATTCGCTTATGCTCGACGCGGGCGTGACATATGCGCTCATCGGATCGAACGGCAGCGGCAAAACCACCCTGCTACGCGCACTGGCTGGAACGTCCAAAATCAACGAGGGGCGCGTTGGGGTCGTCGGTCCCGTAGAACGCAACGACGTGCGCGTGGGTTACATGCCTCAAAAGGCCTACGTGTTCGGCTACACCGTCGAAAAGAACGTGGAGATGGCTATCGCATCCTCGGGACTGAGCAGGCAAGAATCTCACAAGCGTGTGCAAAGCGCCCTTGCGGCTGTGGGCATGGAAGAGCTCGCCCTTGCCCGCGGCACGACGCTTTCGGGAGGCGAGGCCCAACGGGTGGCCTTGGCGCGCATCCTGGTAAGCGATCTGGATGTGGTGCTGCTCGACGAACCGACGGCATCCATGGACATTGCAGGCACGCTGAAGGTGGAAGCCGCGCTTGCCGAGTACCGGACACGCACCGGATGCCTGATGTTGGTTGCCACGCACGCTCCCGCCCAGGCGAAGCGCATCGCCGATCAAGCCGTCATGCTTCACGAAGGCCGCGTGGTCGAGCAAGGACCGGTGAGCGATGTTCTTGCACATCCCACCTCCGAAGAAGGCCGCTCGTTCCTTTCGTACTGGCAACTGTAGAGCAAAAGAAAACGGAGTGCTGAACTCGGCGAACCGCACAGCGGTACAATGTACCTATGAGGAAGCGCTC
>CAMORQ010000004.1 GCA_946623915.1 uncultured Coriobacteriaceae bacterium
CGCTAGGCCCAGGTATTGACCGTCCAAGCGGCTCAATCGCCCAAAGTGGTACATTTGCGAGCCAGCCCTCATCCCTATACCCAGAAAGCGACGTGTCCCCGGCCGTGATACGCGTCCCTGTTTCCACTGAGAGCGCCGTGACAATCCTCTGGATGTCGAAGTCGTCGTCGAAGATGGCACGGGCACGTGAGTTCGCGAGCAAGTCCACGTATGCCATGGATTGGAACGAGGATCGGCCGAGCTCCTTGAGCAGCCAGGTCTTGCCCGTCTGGCGTGCGCCCCTCAGCAACAAGGGCTTGCGGCGAAGCCTCGATTTCCAGGCAGCGAGCTCCTTCATCAAAGCGCGCTCCATACAGAATCTCCTAAGCACAATAGTCGTGCGTGTTTTGTGCAAGTATCCCACATATTACAAGGATTAAATAGATACGGTCGCGGTTCTTTTCGAGATGCCATAACGATTATCGCGCTCGATTTCGATGGATTAATTCATGGAAGAATCATCCCGAAAAGGGCGCGATCTTCTGAAGCAAAGTGATGCGTCGATTTCTCGAACGCACCACTTCTGTCCTGCGGATTTGTCGTGTTTCGGAATGGAGCGCAATGCCGTTTCGTGCGAAAACTTATTGATCGACACAACGCATACCCTGCCGGCCGATGGGGAACAGATTGCGAACCTCATCGGGCAGGCATGCGGGAAAGGCGCATGTATCAAGCGAGCAAACAGGCATGGCGCCGACGAGCGAATTGGTGACGAATACGGAATCGAAAGAGGAAATTTCCGCCGGGCGCACGACCCGCTCGCAAACATCCAAGTTTTCAAGCAGATAGCGGCGCATAACACCTGGAAGCAGCCCGCTTTCCACAGGAGGAGTCACAAGCTCGCGGCCGCGCACGAAGAAAATGTTCGTCGTGGCGCCTTCGGCAACCTCCCCTTTCGCGTTGAGGAAAAGCGGTTCGTCGAAGCCCGCTGCCTGCGCGCGCCTTTTCTCGCTTATGTTCTCCCCGTAATTCAGGGTCTTGCGGTATGTGAACGGCGAGGTCTCGTTGCGGCGAATCGCGCTGGTCCGCAACGTGAATCCCCGTTCGTAGTCTTTGGCGCCATACGGACTCGGCCGCGTTTGCGCGAACAGGTTTTGCGCTGTCACCACAAGCTTGAGGGCATACCTCCCCCGCTCCAGAGAAGGATTCGCGAGCGCACCATCGATTTCGCGAAGTGCATCGGCCTCGTTCGCGTCTATTTCCATGAACGCAAGGGCCTCCATCAGCCGTTCGACATGCCACTCGACGAGCTCGGCTTGACCTCCATCGACGGCGATGGTCTCAAATGCACCCAGGCCGAACATGAACCCATCATCGATGCGTATCATTGCGCTTCTCCTCTTCAAGCCGCTTCTTCCATGCATACTTTTCTGCGTTTCCGATCGCTTCCAGGACGGCTTGGGCTTTCTGAAGCGTTTCCTCGTACTCGAAGCTGGTTTCCGATTCGCACGTGATGCCTCCGCCTACGCCGATGTGAAATACCCCTTCCTCATAGACAGCGGTCCGGATCACGATGTTGAGGTCACAATCGCCATCCAGCCCAAAATACCCAATGGATCCGGTATAGAGTCCGCGCCTGTCGTGCTCGAGCTCGTCGATGATTTCCATGGCACGAATCTTTGGTGCCCCCGTGATCGACCCTCCGGGAAACAGGGCGCGGATGAGGGCCGCCACGTCGGTGCCGGCGGCAAGCGTCCCGCGTATCGTCGAGACCAGGTGAAACACGGTTGCGTATTCCTCGATTGCGAAATGATCAATCACGTTCACCGAGTTGGGGCAACAGACCCGATTCAGGTCGTTTCGTTCCAAATCGACGATCATCAGTAGCTCGCTACGGTCCTTCTCGGATTGCTCGAGTTCGCGACGCATCGCTGCGTCTTCGACAGGAGTAGCCCCGCGCGGACGCGTGCCCTTGATGGGGCGTGTTTCAACAATCGGTCCCCTGACCTGCAGGAATCGCTCCATTGAGGCGCTTGCCACCTGCCCTTCAGGATAATCAAGGTACGCCGAGAAAGGTGCGGGATTATGCGTTCGGAGGTATCGGTACACATCGAAGGGGTCGGCCTGCGAGCGCACGTCGAGGCGCTGCGTCATATTCGCGATGTAGATGTCGCCCGCCTCGATGTAATCGATCATGCGTGCCACGGCGGCTTCGTAATCGACGCGGGTAAAGTTCGCTTCGGGCCTCGTGCGCGTTTCGCTTTTGGGCGGCGTCGGCCTGGCCAGGGCTTCCCGCGCTTCTCGCTCGAGCGCATCAAGACTGTCCTTCGCAGGAGCGCATTCGCCTGCTGCCGTAACGTACATCATGCCGGTTTCGAGATCTTCAATCAAAAGGTTGTCGTAGAAAGCGACGCGCGCATCGGGCAATGCGCTTTGGCGCAGATGGTGTGATGCGATGCCTTCGAATTTCCGTCCGAAATCGTACGAAATGAATCCGATGGCACCGCCGATGAGGGGAAGAGTGGTGGAGTTTGGGGCATGACGGTCGGCAAGCGCTTGCGATAGCCGCATCTCGAACGGTTCGGAAATTGCACGACCGTTCTCTCGGCATATTCCGTCGGTTTCCTCGAGGACGAGGTAGGGATTCAATCCCGCTATGGAGAAGCGCCCGAACTCGTTTACGGTCGAAGAATCGAGCAGAACGCTGCCGCCTTCAGGACGCGGCGGTGCAATTCGCCCTGAGTCGAGACGTGCTCCGTCTGTTGGAGGCGGCTTATGCACATTCTCGGCACACGGCTGCGCGATTGCCCAAGCGGGATGCCGGGCCTCATCTTCCAACGGTCCGTCTTGAGCACCACCCACCGTAAGCGCCGCAAACAGATCGAACAGCGGCAGCCTGCAACCGAGATTGCGAACAAGTATGCTTCCGAACCAAACCTCAAAGCCAGGGTCGGGCAAGGCTCGTGATGCGCTCGGCGCTACCATGGTTCTGCATTCCTGTCGCAGATGTTCGCCTTGTTCCAGCTCGAGCAAATCGTAAGGAAATTCGCGAGCACGTTATGTCCTTGTTCGGTGAGGACTGCCTCGGGGTGGAACTGAACGCCGAATACGGGCGCGCTCCGGTGCGAAATGGCCATGACGGCGCCGTCGTACGAGAACGTGTTTACCTGAAGGCATGCGGGCAGTGAACGGTGTTCGACGACAAGCGAGTGGTAACGCGTCACCTTGAATTGACGGGGAAGCCCCTTAAACAGTCCCGTACCGTCGGTGACAACAGGCGTGACCTTCCCGTGCATCGGCCTTGCGCCCCGTTTCACCTTGCCGCCGAACGCTAGCGCGATTACCTGATGGCCAAGGCAGACACCCAAGATGGGCACCTGGTCAATGTAGCGAAGCACGGTCTTGATGCACGGCGCGCAGTCTGCCGGGCCTTTGGGACCTGGCGAGATGACGATGCCGTCAACCTGCCCGCGGGCGATGAGTTCATCAAGCTCGTCGAAGGGGATCATGTTGCTTCTAACAACATGCACAGACGCACCGAGCTCCCTGAAGTACATGGCGAGGTTGAAGACGAACGAATCGAAGTTGTCGATTATGACAATCATGGCGACCTCCGTTTCCGGCGGCCTTTGCCCAAAATAAAAAGACCGCCAAACCCAGGGCCCACAGGCCCAATCCTTGGCAGTCTTCCGATCATGTTCGGACACACCTTTTACGGCGCGTAATATACCATAACTCGGTAACCACTAAAGCAGCCAAACGCCGACCGGTTGCATCAACATTGGCTGAATGCTTTCCTGCGCACTTCCTTTGGAAGCATTATGCGGCGCAGCACTGGAAGCCATCCCGTGCCCGCAACGCTGCATGAGAGGCCCGTGCGCCGAATTGCACACGGGCAGTGTCAACATTACAGGGCGTCGGCCATGTCTAGGATCAAGCGCTCGCTCTTTTCCCAGCCTAGGCAGGCGTCGGTGATGCTTTTGCCGTAGACGCCGCCGCCCACGGGTTGGTTGCCGTCCTCTATGTAGCTTTCCACCATGAAGCCCTTCACCAAACCCTTCAGGTCTGGACTGTAGCGACACGAATGCAGCACTTCTTTCAAGATGCGCGGCTGCTCGAGCGGGTCCTTGCCGCTGTTGGAATGGTTGCAATCCACAACAACTCCTGGGTTAGCAAGGTCGCGCTCGCCGTAGAGTCGCGCGAGATAGAGCAGCGTTTCGTAGTGGTAGTTCGGATGCGTGACACCCTGACGGTTCACGTAGCCGCGCAGGATGGCATGCGCATAGGGGTTGCCGTACGAATGGCCTTCCCAGCCGCGGTAGATGAAGTCGTGCTCTTGCTGGGCGGCCTCGATGGCGTTCATCATCACGGTCAAGTCGCCGCTCGTAGGGTTCTTCATGCCCACGGGGCAGCCCACCGCGCTTGCAACCAGGCGGTGTTGCTGGTTTTCCACACTGCGCGCGCCCACTGCGTTGTAGCCCAGTAGGTCGTCGAGGTACTTGTAGTTTTCCGGGTAGAGCATCTCGTCGGCGCAGACGAACCCGGTCTCTCGCACGGCACGCATGTGCAGCTCGCGCGTGGCGATGATGCCGCGGAACAGATCGGGCGCAGCCTCGGGATCGGGCTGATGCACCAGGCCCTTGTAGCCGGCGCCGGTGGTACGCGGCTTGTTCGTGTAGACGCGCGGCACGATGAGCACCTTGTCGGCCACCTTTTCCTGCACGGGCACGAGGCGCGAAATGTAGTCGATCACGCTTTCTTCGTTGTCCGCCGAGCACGGACCGATGATCAGCACCAGCTTGTCAGACTCGCCCGAAAACACCTTGCGGATTTCGTCCGTGCGTTCTTCAACCCGCGCTGCAAGATCGCCTGTCAGCGGATACATCTCTTTCGTTTCCTGCGGAATGGGAAGCTTCCGCTTGAAGTCCATGTTCATCACATTCATTGGTCAGGCCTCCTTGCCTTGTCGAAACGCACGGTACCGTGCGTAGGTTTGCTCCATGCATGCGTTGCCATGCGCGTCGTGTTCTGCAAAAGCACGAACGACGTCACATGCCGCCGTAGATACTCCTATGCGTCGCCGTCGTCGAGCGTGTTATCGAACGTCCGATACCTTCCCACCACTTTCACCGACTGGCACGCCCCTTTCAATGCGTTCACCATGCGCTGACCATCTTGCGACAAGTCGTCGCCCGCGGCTTCTACGTAGAAATAATAGTGCCAAGGGGAATCTGGCATCGGCCGCGAGCGCAAAACCCTCATGTTGAAGTCGTACGCGCTGATGATGTTGATGGCCTTCGCCAAGCCACCCGCCTCGTCGCGCACGGTGAACATGAGTATGAATGCGCCAGAATCGCCTTTCTGCTCCACCGTGCTTTCGATGCGCGAAAACACTGCGAAACGCGTGACGTTGGCCTTGTCCTCGTTGATGTCGTGGTCGAGCACTTCCAACCCGTAGAGCGCAGCCGTTTCTTCGCTGGCTATTGCCGCGATGGCGGGGTCGCCCGTTTCGGCCACCTGCTGGGCGGCGATAGCCGTGTTCGCCGCGTTGCGGGCTTCGAAATCGTGGGCTCGGATGTAGGCGCGGCACTGGGATATCGCCTGCGGATGGCTGACGACCGTGCGCACGTCCTCCATGCTCGCGCCAGGCACGCCGAGCAGGTTCTGGACCACTGCCAAGCTGTACACGCCGTTGACGAACAGCGGACCGTTGTACATCAAGTCGAGCACCTGGGTCACTTCGCCCGCGCGGCTGTTTTCTATGGGCAGCACCGCCAGATCGCACTCGCCTGTGACCACCGATTCGTAGGCGTCGTCGAAAGTCGGGTAGGCCATGTGCGCCCCGTCGGGGAAAATGCGCTTCGCGGCGATGTGGGCGAACGCGCCTTCCACACCGCTGTACGCCACGCGCTGCCCGTCCATCAGCCGATGCTGCCAGCGCTTGCTCACGTCCATCGTGGCCTGCTGGAACTGCAGGTAGTACGAGCGCAGTTCGTCGTCTTCGACAAGCGCACCCACGTTTTCGATGACACGCGCCTCCTGGTCTTTGCCTTCTATGGGCAACCCGCGGTCGCGCTTGAATTCCGCCACGTCGCGCACCGCTTCCATGCGCTGCACGAACAGGGCGGCCATCTGCTCGTCGACTGCACGAATGGCCTTTCGCGCTGCCTCCAGCTCGACGGCCGTCTGTGTGTCGTTCTGTTCGCTCATAGTCAAACCTCTCCCCACGCACCATTCATTAACCCAACATCGTCGCGTGAAGTCGCATTAAAAAACGGCCCTGTCCGAAGAACAGAGCCGGTTTGCTTCTTCTTGCAAACTGCACCGCTGCCTACGGACGGGGACAAGCGCCGCTAAAGCGCACGTAAAAACCCGCAAACGCGTCGTAGGCAAACCAAGAGGGAGCAGCAGCCGCATCCAGCTGTTTCATATTCGTATGCCCCCTTTCTTTCGACGCAATGTTGAAAGCATGGTACTACAATTCCCGGGTGCGAAAAGCTTAATTGGGATATCCACAAACCCCGCACGGACGTTGCGCGGCTACGCTTGCCCAGCAACTACGCCTATGAGCCGAAGGGCGAAACCACGACGGCGTCTTGCCTTCCCCATATTCAGCGAATCGTGGGCGAGCAGCGTATTATCCACCCATGGTTTCAAGCGATGAAAAACTGCGCGTCCTGATGATCAACCACTTCCCCTTGGAGGGAAGCGGCAGCGGGACGTACACCAAAAACCTCGCCACACAGCTCGTCGAACGCGGCCACAACGTATGCGTGATCATGCCCGAAACCCGCTCCGACTTCCCGCGCTACGAAGGAGTGCGCTTGCATCCGGTGTATTTCACTGCGGACAGCGATGCGCATGGGGCCTTACCCGAATCGGCGCTGCCGTTCAACTTCCCGTGCTTCACCACGCATCCGCAGTCGACCACCACGTTCGATGTTTATCCTCAGACCAGATTCATTTGTATCTTGATGCGTTTCGCTGCGCCATCGAGCAAAAGGTGGCCGAGTTCAAACCCGACCTCGTTCATGGTCAGCATGTTTGGATGCTGTCCGCACTGGCATCGGAAACAAACCTGCCATTGGTGCTTACAGCACACGGAACCGACTTGATGGGCTGCGACAAGTGGCCCCACTGGCGAACGTACGCGAAGCGCGCCATGGACGCCTGCGAGCGGGTGATATGCATATCACTCGACAACGAGCGCCTGGTTCGCCAGATGTTCCCAGAACACTCGCCCAAGGTTGCGCTGATGAGCAACGGCTACAACCCTGCCATCTTCTTCGTGCAGGACATCGACAGAAAGCGCGTGCTCGAACCGTACGGCATCGACCCATCCGGGATGCGCGTCGTGCTTTTTGCGGGAAAGCTGACCGACTTCAACGGAGTAGATGTGCTGCTCGACGCGGCAGCGCGCTACGAAAGCACCATGAGCAACGTCCTTACCCTGATCGCAGGCGACGGCGAACTGCGCGAGGCGCTACACCAGCAGGCAAAGAGACTGAATCTGCCTCGGCGCATTTCCTGGGCAACGTCGTCCAGGACGAGCTCTGTCGGCTTTATAACAGCGCCGATGTCGACATTGTTCCAAGCCGACGAGAGCCGTTCGGACTGGTGGCCATCGAGGCTATCGCCTGCGGCACACCCGTGGTGGCAACTAACGAAGGAGGCCTTCCCGATTTCGTGAACGATTCGGTAGGTGCGCTCGTGCCCGTCGAGGACGCCGACGCCCTGGCCGATGCCATCACAGGAACCCTTCAACGCGCCGACAACGACCCTTCCTGGCGCACCAAGATTGCCGAGTACGCCGCAAGCTACTCTCAAGCAAACATTGTGTGCGAGCTAGAGGAACTCTACCGAAGCGTCCTTTCGTAAGAGCGGCACAGGGCCAACGGCCCATTTGGACGGGCATACAGTGCAATGGATGGCGCGCATTGCCTCTATCCACAGTAGAACCGACAACCAAAAGAGGTGTCTATGAAAAATCCGCGCTCTTCAGCATCGTGACCTTGCTTGTTTCCGCATTGCTGGCCTTTGGACCTGTAAGTGCGACCGCCGCAACAGACGACGATGGCGCCACGGCGCAAACCTTAAGCATCGGATCCAACGATAAAGCCGTGCGCACGGTCATGCTTTACCTGTGCGGGTCCAATCTGGAAACGGACAGCGGCATGGGCACCCACAACCTTCTCCAGATTCTGAGCTCCAACTTCAACGAAGACGACGACGTGCGTTTCATCGTGATGACCGGCGGCTCGAACGCGTGGCACCTGAAGAACAGCTACCTGGTGGACCCGAATTCCTCCGCAAATCCGACCAGCATAAGCACCGAATACAACCAGATTTGGGAAGCGAAGGGGGCTCGATGCCCCGAAGAACCCCGGCAAGCTCGTGCTCCTGGACCGCGATGGCGTGACCGGCGACGGGAATGCTGCCAAGAAGGCGGAAAACGAGCTGATGAGCGACCCAGAAACGCTCAAAGCCTTCATCGATTACTGCGTGGCCAACTACCCCGCTGAAACATACGATCTGATCCTCTGGGACCACGGCTTCGGCCCCATGAACTCCTTCGCCACCGACCAGCACAACGAAGCCGAGACCATAACCCTTGACGAACCCATCGACGTGTTCGGCGATGATGGCCAACCCGTTGTAGCACTTGCAGCATTGGCCATGATTGCGCTCGCGAGCGCAGGAGCAGCAGCCGCACGCCGTCGCGATCCGAATGTGTAACAACGACGCGTCGCTGCCGTTGCACTGCCCGCTTGCGAGCACCAGCGCGACGGCAGCGACTAGCTATCTAGCCGTCTAGCTACCGCGCGGAATCGCGCCAGCACGGTTTATTCGAAGCACTCCATGCCGACCGCGAACTCCGGCATCGCTTCGCGCGCGGCGGCGATGAGCGCATCGAATTGCGCACGCGGCGGAATGCCGCCGTTGCCCGAGTAGAGCACAATGTCGTTGCGGTCCAGATCGTCAATGTCGAGCGTCCATACAAGCCCGGGCACCTGGTCGGGATCTTCGTCGCCATAATGCTCGGTCCACTGCTCGATGCCCGCTTCCGCTATGGCCTTGGCGATAATCCGCTCGCCTTCCTCGATCGAAACGGGAGGCTCCGTTTCAACGGGATCATCGTCGCCCACCATGGCGAAGAACTCCACGTCCCAATGGTCGTCCTTGCGCCAGAACGTCACCCACGTTTGGTCGAACCCCGCGCTGAAGTTGATGCCGAACACACCGATCTGCTTCACATCGAGTTCCATGGAAATCCCCTTTCGTCACGCGATTGAGCGCATATTCACACATGGCCAACTTTCCTTTTGATTATACGCCCTTCTCGACAGCCAGCACACAGCGTCCCGCGAGCGGAGACGCGTGGAGTGCGCGAGCGTGAAAGGAGGCATTTCACGGACGTGCATCGCGTGAAATACCTCCGATGATTCGTTCGCCGTCCCTGCTCACACAGGCCCTCGCACGGGCGCAAAACCCCCTTGGCACCCCCGACCTGTCTCCATTCACGTGCTGAACCGGCTTTCGTGAATGTTGCGACAAACTGAGGATTTAAGGAGATTTGCTAGTGCAGTGCGTGCGCTGCAGCCGGTCGGCGATGCAGGGCATCAGCCACTTCGCCTGCCGCGGCGCCCGCCACCACTAGAACGGCGCCGGCGATTTGTACGGGAGTCAGGATTTCACCCAAGAACAAGGCCGCCATAAGAACCGCCGACACCGGCTCCAGGTACCCGCACACGGCAACGCGCTGGGCCGCCAGGTTGCCTATGGAGCTGAAATACAGGTAGCATCCAAGGCCCGTGTTCACCAAACCCAGCACCAGAATCGCGGGCCAGTCCGCGGGCTGCACCTGCAGAGAGATTCCCTGGGTGAACGCCGTTGCCAAGCAGGCCGTTGCGCAAGCGGCAGCCAGCTGCACAAGCGATTTCTCCAACCCGCCCAGGCCCGTCGCCTTCTTGTTCAGCACGATCATGCCCGCCAGGCACACCGCAGAACCCAGACCGCAGGCAATTCCCTCTACAGGAACGCTTCCGGCCGAACCCGTTCCGTTCGCGAGCACGATCCCTGCGAGCACGGCCACGAACCCACCCACGCGTACCGCCGTCAGCTTTTCGCCGAACAAAACAGGCGAAAGCGCCATCACCAAAACCGGTCCGCAATAGTACAGAAGAGAAGGCAGCCCCACGCCGGCAACGGTGTAAGCATGGAACAGCAGCATCCACGCAACACCCAGGCATGCGCCCGACCCTACCACGAGCACGTAATCGCGCGTGTGCGCCTTGCCCGCAAAGTGATTGCGCCCAATTGCGAACAGCGCGCCTAGGAACAAGGTCCCAAGCAGTGTGCGCAGCACCACGATTTCGTGGCTGGGCAACGCGATCTGCGCGGCCACCACACCATTCGATCCGAACAGCACGAGCGAGGCGATGAATTTCAGGAAGTCCTTCTTCATGCTATTCAGTATGGCGCGTATGATATATTGCGTAAAGCGGAATTATTTCAATATAACTTTGCATTATCTGCAATGTTAGAAAGAGACATGGGATGGATACCGGGCTTCAGAAATACCGCGCCATCGTAATGGCCGCCGACACCGGGAGCATCGTGCACGCCGCCGAGAAGCTCGATTATTCTGTATCGAGCATAAGCCGTATGATCGCCGACGTGGAGGCAGACTGCGGCCTGCGCCTCTTCGAACGCAGCAAGACCGGCGTGACGCCCACCCAAGAGGGGCTGCGCATGATCGCGCGGGCTCGCTCCATCGTCGCCGAATGCGACCGGTTCGAAGAAGAGGCCGCCTCGCTGGCCGGTGCAGAGGTTGGCACGGTGCGCGTAGGCACCATTGCAAGCGTATCCACGCATGTCCTTCCGCCTGCACTCAAGCAACTCCGGGAACAGCATCCGGGAATCGTCTGCGAACTGTTGCTTGGTGACTATGCCGAAATAGAGTCATGGCTTGCCGATGGCAGCGTAGACCTCGGAACTTTGCGCATGCCAGCAACCGCCGGATACGACACGATTTCCCTGATCAACGACCAGCACGTAGCAATTCTTCCCGCTGACCATCCGGCCGCCAAGAAGAAGCGCTTCCCTTTATCGGGGTTCAGCAAGGAGCCGTTCATATCGCTTGAGCGCGGTATGGTTTCGGAAGTCGCCGAGCTGTTCGCACGCAACAACGTGACGGTCTCCCCTACGTTTACCGCCTGGGACGACTACACCATCATGGCCATGGTGGAGGCGGGACTGGGCCTTGCGATTCTTCCTTCGATCATGTTGCAGCGGTGCGCATACAACGTCGTGGCGCTTCCGCTCACCGTGACTGCAAAAAGGCAGATTGTCATGGCGTGGCGCAACGACCACATCCCGTCCCCCGCAACTCAGGCTTTCTTGGAAACGCTGCCGCGGGTGGAAGCGCTATAGCAAAAACACTGGAACGCCGGGGCACTCGGCAGCCTCCCGCCATAAAGATAATTTATGTATTTGCGCACCCTAGGTGCGGGTATGCTGGTGTTGTCCATCGAGGTAAGGATTTGCCGGTGAGCGACTACCGCAGCGACCGAATATCGCGTTACGTGATGAGCGCCTTCGCGCGTTCTGCAAGCACGGTGCGCATTCCGCGGAAAAGCCCGGGCAACAGCCGCACCGTCGCTACCGCCCGCATCGCCGTTTCCGTGCAGTACGGCAGCCACTTCGCGCTCCTTCCGTTCAAACCCATCGACATCCGCGCCGACTCGGCGGAGTGGTACGGCTACGACGATTCCGTCCCTTCCGACAAGGCTCCTTCCATCCTCGACGTGATTACACAAGTACACGAGCTCATCTACGAGGACGCCTTCAACGAGCAGACATGCCGCACGTTGCTCGACTTAGACGAAGAGGGCATCCTACAAACCATGCTTTCGCTGCCTGGGCGCTACGCCTGCTTCGTGGTAAACGGGCAGTACGCCTACGATGAAACGAGCGAATACAGCGATATCGGATACCGCGGACTGGGCTACACGGAGACGCCCATCTACGACCTGGATGTTATCGAGATATTCTGCTTCCCGGAAAGTGTGGGCCTAGACTACTACACGTATTTCATGCGGCCCGACGGGGAATGGGCACGCTTCGCTGAGGTGGAACCGGGCGAGCCGATTACGCTGAAACACGAAGGGTTCCTTTTCGCCATCGGCGGCCCCTTCCTGCACGAGGACCGTGTCTCAAGGCGCATGGTTTCGCCTATGGTCGGGTCGCAGCTGGCCATCGTCGGCTCGAACAGCCTCGACTTCATAGACCTGGACGGCGCCGTAACCGACGAGGAGGGCATGGCCACGTTCACATTCTACGAACCGGGCGACTATTACGTAACGGCATACGGGGGCACCACATCGCGCAGCAGAGCCAACGTGTCGCTTCCGTGGATGCCTATCATCGTGCGCTAAGCGGGATTGAATACCCGGTGCCAAGCGGGCTCGCCTACAAAGCCACCTCCGGCAGCGAAAACTCACACGGTACTCCGACCTGACACTTACCGCAGCCGTAATACCCTGGATAGCGCGCCTTCGATGCCTCCAGCTCCGCATGGCACGCTTGATGGTCCTTGCCTTTCTCGATCGAGATCGCATTCGCGGGGCAGCGCTTCACGCACGCGCCGCACTTGATGCAGTACTCGTATGCGTCTTTGTACGCCCGCTGCGTCACAGGCAGGGATGCGGTGGTAACAATGCTTCCCAATCGACCGGCCATGCCGCGCGTGGTGATCAGGCCGTGCGAAAGCGACAGCGTACCCAGCCCGCAGATGTAGGCCACGTGCCGCTCCGACCAGTTGCTGCGATAGGCGGCGGATGGATCGTCGTCGCGGTAGGTCGCCTTCATGTCCGGATGAATCGCAGGGCACACCGCTTCGTAGCCCTCGTTGCGCAGGAGCCGCATGGCATGCTCGCCCAAACGCATGATGAACATCTGACCCTCGATGCGACCATGGAGCCACTCTTCGGAAACAGGTCCGTCGCCCCGGTTACTTTCGCGCGCGTGTTCGGAAAACGGCAGGAAGTACGACACAACGCTTTGCGCCCCGTCCAGCCAGTCGCCGGGCAGACGCATCTGCGGCCCCACCGCATCGGGCGAGCGCATTTCCTCGAATAGCGGATCATCGGCTGCCGCCACACCGTAGAGCGGCTCGTCGAATATCTTCAGGTTCGCAGAGCTAGGGCTGAGCGCCGCCCTCAGCGAAATGAAATTCCCCGAGCTTCCTTCGATGAACCTGTTCATTTCCTGCTCGAACCATGCAAGCAAACTGGAGTCTTCCATACCGGCCCCCTTCTCGTCTCCCTACATTCTAATCGCGATTCGTCAATAATCGACAGGAACCAAGCAGTTTTTCCGATGTCACATGCCGCCGTGTCGGGGTCGGATGCCTCGCTTGCGAAATTGCTAAGGGGGATGGCTTTCGCGATGCGGTCGCTAACCTTAACTTAATGACATTGGTCCAGGACCAATGTTCCAGAATATGAGACACCGACCTGTCCCCTGTCTCAGTGTCTCAATGTCTATCTCAGTCCCGGCGGCAAGAGGGCGGGCGCCGGGCAACGCTCGCTTGCTTCGCTACAGATCAAGCTTGTGCAAGTCTTCGAACGCGCAGACCAGCCCGTGCGAGGTTTCGAACGTCTCGCTGCCGGCGTACACGACGACGCGACGCTCCTTGGGCACGCCCAGGGCGTCGCAAACGGCGTCGAGATTCTTGAAGAATTTGGGTGAATACGTCGACGAGCTCGAGTTCGCGGGCGCGCCTTTTTCCACAACGACGTCAATCTCCCTACCGGATGAGTCGCGCCAGAAGAAAAGCTTCGGCCTGCGGCCGCGGGCGAAGTAGGCTTTGGAGATCTCCTCCAAGACTGCAGTCTCGAACAAGGCTCCTCTGCTTGACGCCAGGTAGAGTTCGTCGGCAGACTCGATTCCCAGCAGGTTGCAAATGAGCCCAGTGTCGCGCAAGTATAGTTTGGGGGTCTTTACCAGGCGCTTGCCCAGGTTCCGGTAATAGGGTTGGAGGCGTTGGATGAGGAAACTCGACTCGAGCACGGAAAGCCATCCCCTTGACCGTGTTTATGGCCACACCGCAGTCTCGTGACAGCGACTCTATGTTGAGCATTTCGGCGTTTCGCGCGGCGCAGAGCGCGAGCAACCGCTCGAATTCGGCGAGTTTCTCGACCCTGCTCGTCTGGCGGACGTCGCGTTCTATATATGTTTGGATGTAGCTCGGATAGTAATCGGCGGGGTTGATGTGTTTGTCGTAAATGCGAGGATACCCACCGGCGAACAGCCATTCGTTGAGATTCGTCGGCTGAAAAGCCGCCTCTTTCAGCTCGTGAAATGAGAACGGCAGCAGGTTTAGAACGGCGGCCCTTCCAGCAAGCGATTGATCAATCGCCTCCATGAGCAGAAAATTCTGCGAACCGGACACGACAAACTGCCCGGGTTCCCCTGTCTCGTCGACTATCCCCTGAACGTACGAGAAGAGCGAGGGCGCACGTTGAGCCTCGTCGATGATGGTCTGCCTGCCGAATCGAGCGAGAAACGACCGCGGGTCATCCACCGCAAACGCCCTCAAGTCGGCATCTTCGAGGGAAACGTATGAGTAATTGGGAAACAAGGCCTTAGCGAGCGTAGATTTGCCGCTCTGCCTGGGGCCCGTTATCGAGACGACGATCGAAGGGACCACCGTGCCGGTGAAAGCACTCTTGCTCGCGGGAGAACCACTGCTCTACAGTGGGCACGTGGGCATCTTCTTCTCCCCTACGGGCGAGTCCAGCGTGCCGCTTAACTGCGCGCCTTCGGAAATGCCCTTCACCATGTGCCACGAAGCCGCCCATCGTCTGGGGCTGGCCAGCGAGGAAGAAGCGAACTTCGCCGCCATCATGGCATGCACGGCTAACGAAGACGTGCGTTTCCGCTACGCGGGCTACTACCTGGCCTTCTGCTACTGCCACAATGCGCTTTCCGGCAGCAGCCCCGAACTTGCCCAATACCTGACCGACGCAGCCGCAGAATCCGACATCACTGCCGGCGCCCACCTGATCGCGCAGGACCGCTACGCCACCTATCTTCATTATCTGCCCTACGAAGGCCCTGCCAAGGAAACGGGCACACAGGTCAACGACACGTACCTGAAGACCTTCGGCGAAGAGGTGGGCGTGCAATCCTACGGACTGGTGGTCGATTACCTGATTGCGTGGTACGCTCAGACGGTCTAGCGTTTACGAATGCGTTTTTCGAAGCCACACGCCGGCCAGCACACACGTGCACAGCGAAACCACGAGCGCAACAACGAACACCGACGCACCGCGACCATCGCCTGTTCGTGCAGTCTGTGAGGAACCCGAAGGAGCCGCAGCAGATCCCGATCGTGCTGCGGGCATCGTCTTCTGCGGCGTGCCGCCCGCACCTGCAGATGATGCGTCTGACCCAGCAGTGCCCTGCCCCGACCGGCCGGCACTGTCCGTGGCACCCCCCGACAACGCTTGCTGCCCACCCGGTGTACCCTTATCTTCCAGGTCGGTTTGCCCATTCGCCTCGTCTGATCCGGACGAAGGCTCGTCACCGCTGGCACCAGAATCTTCTTCTGCATCTTGCCATGCAGGATCGGGCTCTTCGTAGGCAGGGTCAGGCAACACCTGGGGGTCAGGAAGAACGCCGGAACCGCCCTCTTCCTCGCCCGAAGGCTCCACAGGCGCGGGCGCCGTTGGCTGCTGCATGCCCACCGGGATAGTAAACGCATACACGGGGAATTCGTTTTCGAACGGCTCCCAAGTGCCGTCGAGCTTAGACGCATGATACATATGTCCCGTTGACTGACTGCCCTCTGCGTCCAGATTATCTATGAAAGCAAAGTCTTCGGGGTCGCCAACCATTTCGAACACGAGGCTGAACGAACCACCTGCAAGCTCGATTGGCTCGTCCAATTGCACGACCGTATGCGATGCAGAGTCAACCACCGTTGCTTCCTGCAGATAAACCAGCTGGTCTTTGTCGAACCCCTTCCCCGTTGGATTCAGATAGCAGCGAACTTTAGTGGTGAACACCTCCGCCGAAGAACCTCCAGCTCCTATTGTCACATGGCTCAGGAGCTCTCCTTCCTGGACGCCATCGAACGCCACACCGAAAAAGCGCTCGTCGTCCATCTGCGCAAACCCCGAAGAAACGAGCATCTTGCTTCCGTGCGTATAGGATTTGTACTGGTAAGGCACTTCGACATCAAGTACGCCCATACCTTGAATCAATACGTTTTCGTCTTCGTAAGAGATGTAAAAACAGCCATCGTCTCCCCAGGTGCGTCCCCACGAATTCATACAGATGAACGCTCCGTCGCGTTCGGGCTGCACGGCGAAATTCTCTTTGGGATAGCTATCGTCCCACCCGATGATGCTCGTTGCGTGGCCGCCAGTCGGTTCGGTAACACCCTCCTTGTAATAGGCTGCGCTCGTCTGGTCGTTGAACACGTCTCCTTCGGGTGCGCAAATGGCCGAATTAATCGACCCGTATCGCATGACATGCGTCTTCACCACATCGAACCACGCCTGCTTCAGACCTGGATCCTCGATCGCCTCGATTGCCGGGAATGTAACCGTGCTCGTTGCGCGCAATGCGCACGGCATGTCTTTGAACGCCGCTATTTCCTGCTTGGTGTAATTTTCGTAGGGCACGGCCTGCTCAGTTGGCGCACCGAAGCTTTCGAGCAATACGAGCACATGGGGGCTGTAAGCTCCGCTCCCTTCGTCAGTGGCATAGTTGTTTTCTTCCGTGGGCACAAGCCCAGGCTCCGCATCGGAATCATAGAGATGCTTCGATGCCATATAGCTGAGATATCGCTCGGATAAGTCCACGAAACTGCCGGTTTTGAGCGCATAGTTCGTTTCGACACATTTCACAGTGGCGAAGCAATCGCAAAGACCCAACGCGTCCTGGTCACCTACGGGAATAGAGAACTGATCACGTAAGTCGAACTTGCTAGGCAGCTGTTCCTCGCCCAGCCCATACAACGCCATTATCTCTGGACTCAGTAAGTCGGCTTCAGAAAACCGATAGTTTCGTGTTTGCGTGCGCGGCTCGTCTCCCTCCTCGAAAGCAAACGCGCGTGGTACTCCCTGAAAAAACAGCATCGCGCATGCCACCGCGCAGGGCACAAGCTGTCCAAGCAGCACTCTGCTCCAGTGCACTTTGCCGTTTGCCGCCATAGCTCCCCTTTCGATACGGTACAGTAACCTGAATGTTTCACTTTTTGGATAATAGTACCCGACAACGCATCGACAACGTAACATGTATGCAACATTCACGCACAGCGGCTACAGGCCTCACGCACGCCTCGAACCGTGTTCTGCACATTTTCGCACTGCGCACCTGGGCACCCCACGTACGCCGTGTGCCGTCCAGATGGCTGAGCGCACTTGCGGCAGGCCCTAAACGCCGTGCTTAAGCACCGACCATCACCCAACGACAGGAGAACGCGTGTCCAAAGAAGTAACCTTTTCCGTTTCGTCTCTAACAGGCAACACCCGACTCGTTGCAAACGGCGCATGCGAAGCCGCCATAGACCTGGGATGGTCCATTCGCGATGCGCAGCCTGGCCAACTGCCCAAAACCGACGTGGTCGTCGTCTGCTTCTGGTGCCGGCGCAACTCGCTCGACGATGCCAGTCTCGAGTTCCTTAGCCGCTGCGAAGGCAAGCGCATCCTAGCGCTGGGCACCTTTGCGGGCTATCCCACCAGTGCCTACGCGCAACGCGTACGCGACAATGTCGCCGCAGCGATTGCCGAGCGCAACGAATGTCTGGGCGTGTTCCTATGCCAGGGCAAGCTGAAGGAGCAGCGCATCGAGGCGCGCCGTGCGCTGCCGCCCGAAGACCCGCATCACCTGGACGACTTCGGCTACGAACGCCTGATGGAGGGCCTGAACCACCCCAACGCTACCGACGTGCTCTACGCCAAAGCGTTCGTGCGCGACTATTTACCCAAGGACTGACGGATCGCAGGGAGGCGCGAGAGCCGCCCCCTTATCGTCCGTCACACGCACGGCTTCCTGCTCGTAATCTTTCAGCAGCCGGATGCACATGGGCCCTGCAAGCAGCAACGCAACCACGTTAATCCAGGCCATTGCCGCATTTCCAATGTCACCGATGGTCCAAACAGCGTCTGCGCTCACCACCGAACCGATGAACACGGCCGCTAGCATGACAACCTTGACCACCACCGTCACGCGCACGTCCTTCACAATGTAGAGCGCGTTGCTCTCGCCGTACACGTTGTAAGCAAGCAGCGCCACGAACGAAAAGCTAAAGACGGCAACCGCAACAAACGGCGCGCCCAAACCAGGCACCACCGTGTCGATGGCCGCCATCACGAAACCGTTGCCGTACTCCACACCCGGCAAGCCTTCGTAGAGCAAAACACCTTCGGGCGAAACCACGTTGTAGCAGCCCGTCACCAACATCATGATTGCCGAAGGCGTACACACGAAAAACGTTCCGATAAACACGCTGAGCGCGTTGAGCAGCCCCTGCTCGACCGGGTGGTCCACATCCCCGATAGCTCCTGTGATCGCAGAGGTACCGATGCCCACTTCGTTGGCGAAAACACCGCGTTTCATACCCCACGTTATCGTCGCGCCCAGAATGCCTCCAAACGCCGCATCCGCCCCGAACGCCGAATGCACTATCAGGGCGAACGCTTCGGGAACGCGGTCGAAATGAAACACCATGACCACAGCGGTCATAATCAGATAAACCACTGCCATCAGGGGCGATATCCGCTTCGCTGCATTTCCTATGCGCTTCAGGCCCCCGAACACGACCAACCCGAGCAGCAGGGTTAACGCAGCACCTGCCGCTACCGCCGGCACGCCAAATGCATCAGAGAACCCGTGCGCGATGTTATAGGACTGCACAGTCGTGCAAAACACCGGCATAGACACCATAGTAATCGCAGCATATGCCAAGCCCAGCGCTCGGCCGAGCCTTTTGTTCTTCACGCCGCGTTCCATGTAGTAGGCAGGACCGCCGCGCAACTCGCCGTCGATGCACACGTTGAACTCCTGCGCAAGCGAACCTTCGACCATGGCCACTGCTGAGCCGAACAGTGCCAGAACCCACAGCCAAAAGATAGCGCCCGGACCCCCGAAGGATAACGCCGCCGCCATGCCCGCGATGTTGCCCACGCCCACGGTGCGCGCAGCCGTAAAAATGAAGGCCACCAGTGGAGACATGCCCTTTTCGGATTCGGAACCGCTGGCCATGATGCGAAACATTTCTTTGATGTAGCGAAATTGGGGGAAACGCATCCGCACAGAATAATAGATGCCGCTCCCCACTATCAGGATGATGAGCGGGTAGCTCCACAGTGCAGAGTTTATGGCTTCCAGTATTTCCAACATAACTTCTTTCACCGAAAAGTTAGACAATAAGATTCGTTAGTGTATCAGATGCGTCAAGTCCTCTGCGACATCAAGCGCAGCGAGCAGCATCATGATCAGATCCGTGGCTTCAAAAACCCAATGCTGTTTTCGGCCGAAGCACGAAACCTGCATTGGGTTTTTGAAGCCACGTGCCGCAAGCTCCACGGCATGGCGGCGCAAAGGCGCCAGGGCAGTTTCCGGTGTGATACAATCCGAAACGAGCAGTGCGCAGCGAGAGCGTAAGACCAGCTGCCGCACATGCTTTTCCGCGAAAAGCACTTATACATACCTTCGGGCATGCAGCCATTGTGCTGCATGGCCCAACATGCATATGAAAAGGGGTGGACCATGTCCAGAATCGGAAAGCGACACCACGGTGACGTCGCGCTTCTTGTCGTCCTCTACGCAGGGGCTTTCGTGGGTGGGTTCAACGAGAACCTTGCCAACATGGCACTACCGCCGATTATGGACCAGTTTGGCATAAGCTCTGTAGTGGCACAGTGGCTCGTGACTGGCTACATGATCGTGGCAACCGTCGTAGTCATGACCATGGCCTTTCTCTATCAGCGCATATCGTTGCGCATACTGTACTTCTGCGCTGTCGGGCTAACGCTCGTCGGATCGGGTGCGGGACTGCTCGCGCCCAACTTCGCATTGCTGCTCGTCGCCCGGTTGGTGCAAGCCGTGGGCAGCGGCATCTTCATCCCCCTCATGTTCAACACCGTGCTGCGCGTAGCGCCAAAAAACCGCATTGGCACGTTCATGAGCATAGGAAGCTGCATGATCACGTTCGGCCCGGCGCTCGCGCCCGTTGCAACGGGAGGGCTCGTCAGCTCGGTCGGATGGCATGGCATTTTCATCATCCCGCTCGTCACCATGGTGGTCCTGCTCTTTGCAGGCATCCCATTCACGCGCGACATGGACACCAGCGACGTCCGCCTCGATGTGGTCTCGGTCGGATTGTCGACTGTGTTCCTGTTCACGCTTTCGTTCGGGTTGGCGCAACTGCTCTCGAACCCAGTGCAGGCAGCGATTATGCTTGCCGTTTGCGTTGTTTCCGCAGTCGTTTTCGTCATCCGGCAGCTGCGCTCCGATAACCCGCTTATCAACCTGGCACCTATGCTGCGCATCGAGTTTTGGCCGACTATCGTGCTGGTCACGCTTGCGATGATGTGCTCGTTTTCCTTGTCGGTACTGCTGCCGCTGTATCTGGAAAGCGCACTGGGTATGGAAGCGTTTATGGCGGGCATGATCATGCTTGTGCCCGTCTTAGCGAACGCCGGCACCACACTCGTCGGTGGGCGCATCATGGACCGTTCTGGCGAGTGGCCTCTCATCCCCATGGGATTCGCGATGGCCACGGTTGGGCTCTTCCTGCTGGCGGCATGGGCGCCCGCACTTTCGGCGATTGCCGTATTCTTCGCGGCGCTTGTCGCGTACAGCGGCTTCGGACTTATTTTCTCACCGGCGCAGACAAGCGGCTTGCGTACGCTCCCGCCTCACATGAATCCCCACGGCGTAGCGCTGAACAGCACGTTTATCCAGGTAGCTGCCTGCATTGGGCCAGCCCTCTACACCGGCATCATGCAAAGCGCGCAAGCTGGCTCTATGGCTTCTGGCGCGACAAGCGCCCTTGCCCTGGCCAATGGGTTTCGCATGGCGATGGTGGTCGCGGCATCTATGGGGGTCGTCGGCATCGGTGTTGCTACGGCGCATTCGCTTGCAGCGAAAAGGCGTCAAACCGCGCAAGCTCGCGATCAGCAAGCGAAACCCGCCGCCGAAACGCTGCTGGGGTCGATTATGGACTGGGATTACTACGCGCTCGCACCGGAAGCCTCGACGCTCGAAGCGATGCGCACGCTTTCCGAGCGGCATGTCAGCGGTATGCCGCTCGTCGACAAACACGGACACGTGCGCGGTTTCGTATCAGATGGCGACATCATGCGCTACCTCGCCGACGCCCACCCCGCAATCACGAGCGCCTACTCGCTTGTCGAGTTGGCCAATCGCGACACCATAGACGAGCGCCTGCATAATTTGGTAAGCCACTCGGTCGAAGAGATTGCAACGAAACAGGTCGTGTGCTTGCCCGTAGGCGCTAGCCTCGAAGAAGCCTTCAACACACTCGCTGACCACAAGCTGAAAAAGGTTCCCGTTGTCCAGGACGGCCGCATCGTTGGCATGCTCAGTCGCTCGAACGTGATCCGGCACCTCATGGAATCCCTTGTCGCTGCCGAGACACACGCCATGAGACATTAAGCCTGACCCCTTTGGCACGGCTTCAATCCCATACGCGACAGGAGCTGGCCCAGCAGCGCGAAGGCGCGGAAGATGGCGATGTACTCGACGAGGTCGAGCAGCGCGGGCTTCGTCGTTTCCATGAAAGCGAAGCCGACGGCGCCAGTGATGTAGTCGACGAAGCGCAGGTCGATCAGGGACCAGAGCG
>CAMORQ010000005.1 GCA_946623915.1 uncultured Coriobacteriaceae bacterium
TGGTCAGTGTGGTTATCAGTACGCGCTCGTCGCGTTCTGCACGCGCTTTCGATTCGTCGATTATGTCGTCGATCTGGCTCGCGGTCGGACGCACGATGATTTCGGGGTCGAGAAGGCCGGTGGGCCTGATTATCTGCTCGACCGTCGCTTGGCTTACGCGCTGCTCGTAGTCGCCGGGTGTCGCGGAAACGTAGACGAACTGCGGCACGCGCTGTTCGAATTCGTCGAAACGCAGTGGCCGGTTATCCAGACAGCTGGGCAGGCGGAAACCATGCTCGGCAAGTGTTACTTTCCTGCTTCGGTCGCCTTCGTGCATGCCCCGAATCTGCGGAACCGTGACATGGCTTTCGTCTATGATGCACAAAAAGTCCTTCGGGAAGTAGTCGATCAAGGTGTAGGGCGGTTCGCCCGGTTCGCGCCCATCGAGATGCCTGCTGTAGTTTTCGATGCCGCTGCAGAACCCCATGGTTTCCATCATTTCCAAATCGTAGGAAACGCGCATTTCGAGGCGCTGCGCTTCGAGGAGCTTGTTGTCCTTCTTGAACTGCTCAAGCCGTTCTCGAAGCTCGTCTCGTATGGTGGATAGGGCGTGATCCATCTTGGGCTTGGCGGTGACGTAGTGGCTTGCGGGCCAGATCGGCAGAGCATCATAGCGGTTCAGGACTTCGCCGGTGACGTTGTCCACTTCTGCGATCTCTTCGATTTCGTCGTCCCAGAACTCGATGCGCACGGGATTGTCGGCATAGGGCGCGAATATGTCGAGTGCGTCCCCGCGCACGCGAAACGTGCCGCGTGCAAGTTCGTAGTCGTTGCGGTCGTACTGGATGTCGATAAGGTCGTGGATGACCCGGTCGCGATCGTAGGGCTTGGTTTTGTCGAGGAACACCGCCATGCCTGCGTAATCCATGGGGCTGCCGATGCCATAGATGCAGCTGACGGATGCGACGACAACGCAGTCGCGGCGCGAAAGCAAGCTTGAAGTCGCGGCATGGCGAAGCTTTTCAACCTCTTCGTTGATGCTTGCGTCTTTTTCGATGAACGTGTCGGTCGATGGCACGTAGGCCTCGGGCTGGTAGTAGTCGTAGTAAGACACGAAGTAAACGACGGCGTTGTTGGGGAAGAACTCACGCAGTTCCGAAGCAAGCTGGGCGGCGAGGGTTTTGTTGGGTGCTAAAACCAATGTGGGTTTTTGCACTCGCTCGATGAGCTTTGCCATGGTAAAGGTTTTACCTGAACCGGTAACGCCTAGAAGCGTCTGGTAGCGCAAACCGTCGTCGACGCCGCGGGCGAGCGAATCGATGGCTTGCGGCTGGTCTCCTGCGGCTTCAAAAGGGGAAACGACCTGAAAGGGCTGCGACGCCAAGCGGCTCTCGCCGATCTTACCGGGCATTTCCGTTTGCGCACCGTTATCTGTTCGCTGCATATCCATGCAGTCATTTTATCAGTGACTAGAGAGGGCGGAGGGGGCGCTGTATGATAATATTAATCTTACGAAAACACTAGGGAAGGGTGCTTTGTGCGTTTGAAGGTCGCATATGTTGTTGTTGCGCTTGTGCTTGCAGCCTGTATGTCGCTGGCTAGTTGCGCGGCACCGGTCCCTTCCAAACAAGATGTGCGAACCCTCACCGTGTGGACGTATTACAACGGCGAGCAGCTCGCCGCGTTCCAGTCGCTGGTGTCCGAGTACAACGAGACCGTCGGCAAGGAGGCGGGCGTTAGCGTCGCATGTTCCAATGTTGGCAGCGTCAACGACCTGCGCGATGCCGTCATGAATTCGGCCACAGGCAAGGTGGGCGCAGACCCCATACCAAACATCTTCATGACCTACGGTGATACCGCCTACGCCATAGACCAGATGGGCATGCTTGCCGACCTTGCTCCGTATCTGTCCGAAGAGGAACGCGACCTGTATGTAGACGGCTATCTCGAAGAAGGCGTGTTGGGGGACTCCGGTTCCATCAAAATCTTCCCAGTGGCCAAATCGACCGAAGTCTTCGTTCTGAACAAAACGGATTTCGATGAATTCGCAGCCGACACGGGCGTTACGTACGACGATTTGGCTACCTACGAAGGGGTTGCGCGTGTCGCGCAGCTCTACTACGAATGGACCGACGCGAAAACGCCCGAGCCTAACGACGGCGACGCTTTCTTCGGCATCGACGCGCTTGCGAATTACTTCTACGTCGGTGCGAGCCAGCTTGGTTCTGCGATAATCACCGTCGAAGACGACGCCGTAGCACTCGATTTCGACAAAGAGGTCGTCAGGAAGCTCTGGGACAACTACTATGTTCCCTTCGTCAAAGGCTATTACGATGCACGAGGGCATTACCGCAGCGACGATATCAAAACAGGCACGATCATCGCTCTGCTCGGTTCGTCTTCGGGTGCGACGTTCTTCCCGACACATGCTGTTTCCGACGACGGGGAAGAGCACGCCATCGAAATGGTTGTGCTGCCTTGTCCGCGCTTCGAGGGTGGGGCTGATGTTGCCGTTCAGCAGGGTGCCGGCATGGCCGTCGTCAACACGTCCGATGAAGACGTCGAAGCGAGCATCGCGTTTCTTGAGTGGATCACCGAACCTGCCCAGAACATCCAGTTCAGCACCGCGTCTGGTTACCTGCCCGTCATGAAGAGCGCCAACAACATCGACGCCGTCCGTTCGTCTGGCATCGAAGTGACCGACCGCATGGAGCAGATTCTCGAAGTCGCCATAACCGAAACCACGGAGTGGGATCTGTTTACTCCGCACGTGTTCGAGAAAGGCACTGAATTCCGCGACGTTTTGGAGCATTCGCTCAGCTCGCTTGCAACGCAGGACGCTGCAGCCGTGCGCGAAGCACTCGCGGCGGGCACTTCTTACGAGGATGCGCTTGCACCGTATCTGACCGACCGTTATTTCGAGCAATGGTACGACGCCGTCCGCGCCGACCTCGAATCTCTTCTGTAGTGTGCTCATCGGGCGGATAGCTAGAACGTATGCAGCAGCCAGCCAAGCATAACCGGTCGATATTCCTGACGATTCTGATTCCCATGATCGTCGTCTTGCTCCTTGAAATCGCCATTTTCGGAAGCATCTTGTATGCGAGCGGTGCGCTTAACCGCCTCGAGCAGAACGACCGCGACATCCTGTCTCAGCAGGTTGCCAGCCGCCGCGATTCCATCGAGCACTATTTGGTGTCCCTCTCTTCCGACGTTACCTCCTTGGGCGATGCCATCACTAAATCTGCCGAAGAACTTGCGGCCGAGTCGCACCTCGACGTTAGGGCCATAGGGGCCGATCCTTCTGCCACAGCGAAACTTGAAACGGCTATCGTCGAGAACATGGTGTCCACCCTTCGCGGCGTGCAGTCTTCGGGCGTGTTTGTGATCTTCAATACGAGTGATTTGTCGGCGATGCACGGCGTGGGAGCGTACGGGACTATGCCTGGGGTCTACATTCGCGACCTCGACCCGTCTGCGACTCCTTCGACGCGCAACGAAGACCTTATCCTCAACGTCGGATCGTCTGAAATCGTCCAGTCGTTCCGGATAACGACCGACGTGGCATGGAAGCCGCAGTTCAATTTAGATGGATTTGCGGGCACCGACGAGTACGAGTTCATTTACCGGACGTTCCAGACCCCCTATGCAGTCGATGGGCCCAAAAAGGCAAGCGATTACGCCTACTGGGGCGAATCATCCACTATCGGCTCGCTTGATGGTTCGCATAATGTCGTTTTCGCACTGCCTCTCATTCTGCAAGACGGTACGGTGTTTGGCGTCGTCGGCGTCGACCTGTCAAGCGAATACCTCGCGACTTTGCTGCCATGCCAGGAGCTGCTCGGTGGACAAGATTCGTCGTACGTTCTTGCCATGGTACCAGAGCAAGACGCCGGAACCGTGGCTTCGGGCAGCATCGAAATGACTCCAGTGGTGCTCAGTGGCGCAAAGGACGAAATGGGCCTCATTCAAGATGTGGGGTCTTTGTTCACGGCGAAATCGCCCGAAGACTACACCTATACCGTCGACCAGTCGTATTTCGCCGTCGGAAAGCAGCTGCGCCTTTACAACAGCAATTCGCCCACACAGGATTGCGAATGGATGCTGTTGGGCATGGCGCCGGAAGCCCTTCTGCACCAGTTCACCAACCATGTCAGATCGATGATTGCGCTTGCCGCCGTACTCATGGGCATCGTCGGCATCGCTGGTTCGATCATCGCCGGCCGTTCTATTTCGAGTCCTGTCAAGCGACTGTCGGACGAAGTGGCCCATGCTCAGCTCAGCGATAGCGACACCATGCAGATTCCCGAGCTTTCGCGGACGGGAATCGAAGAAATCGACCAGCTCACCGGCGCGATCACGTCCCTTTCCAACGATATCGCCAGCGTGCGTTTCCTCGAGCAACAGCGCATGGAATACGAACGCGACTACGACATGCTTACCGGCCTCATGAACCGGCGTGCGTTCTACCGCGAGGCAAACAAGATTTTCGAGTCTCCGGCCAAGTTGAAGAACGCAGCTATCGTCATGCTCGACATCGACAACCTCAAAGATATCAACGATATGTACGGCCACGATTGGGGCGACAAATACGTCCATGCTGCAGCACGAAGCTTCGAAGCTGCGGTGCCTCCCACTGTTCTTGTTTCTCGCGTGTCCGGAGACGAGTTCTACCTGCTGTTCTACGGATACGAATCGAAGGAGGAAATCGAGGAACGCGTCGAGTACATGCGCCAATCGATTCCTGCGACGGAATTCGTGTTTCCCGACGGGAAACAGGGGCACATCAACGTTTCAGGTGGAGTGGCGCTCTACCTGAAGGACGGAGACGAGTTCGCTGAACTTATGCGTCTTGCCGATTTCACCATGTACCAGGCTAAGGCCGCAGGAAAGAACAACATCGCCTATTTCGACCTCGACGTCTACCAGAGGACGACCAAGGCTTTGAAGGCCACCGACGAGCTGGAAGACATTCTGCGCAACTACCAGTTGGTCACTTACCACTTCCAGCCTATTTTCGACGCACGCACAGGAAAGCCCTATGCCTACGAAGCGCTTATGCGCGTTTCGCTCGACGTGCTACAATCTCCCAGCGACGTGCTCACCTACGCACGTCAGGAGAAGCGCCTTGTCGACATCGAACGCCTCACGTGGACGCGTACGCTGCAATGCTACCGTTCGCTTCTCGAAAACGGCCAGATAGATCCCGAACCGTATTTGTTCATAAATACGTTCGCAAACCTGTCTTTGGGTGAAGCTGAGCTTGCGGCCCTCGCTTCGGAGAACGCGGATTTGATGTCCCGTGTGGTCATCGAGGTCACCGAAGCGGAGACCATGGACGACAAGGCTACCGAGATCAAGCGCAACATCCCCGGAACTACGGGCTTCTTCGCGCTTGACGACTACGGCAGCGGGTACAATTCCGAAGTCATGCTGCTCGAACTGAAACCCAAGTTCGTCAAGGTCGACATTTCGATTATCCGTGGAATCGATTCGTCTATCGACAAACAGCGCATCGTGTCGCAGGTTCTCGAATACGCCCATGAACGCGATATGCTCATCATCGCCGAAGGCGTGGAAACGGCTGACGAGCTCGATACCGTTCTCGAGCTGGGCGTCGATCTGATCCAGGGCTTCTACCTTTCCCGTCCCGCCGCCGTTCCGAGTGCCATGAGCGCCGACGGATTGCAGCATTTGCTCGACGCGATCAATTCGTGACGCGTCTCGCGCGCATTTCTGCGTAGGTTTTCTTAAAAGACCCTTTTGCCCTAAAGCCGACAATTACTTCGGTGTAATATGCTCACAGTACGCAGGCGAAAGGGGCTTACATGAAGATATCGACCAAGGGGCGCTATGCTCTTCGCCTGTCCATCGACGTCGCTCAGCAGCAAGAGGGGGGACCCGTGTCTCTCCGAGAAGCTTCGCAGCGACAAAACATTTCCGCTAAGTACCTCGAGCAGCTTGCATCTCAGCTTATGCGTGCCGGCATTTTGAGCAGCGTGCGAGGGGCCCACGGGGGATACAAACTCGCCAAAGAGCCCGCCGATGTCACAGCCGGAGACATTCTGCGCGCATCGGAGGGCAGCACCGCACCCGTGGCGTGCCTCGAAGACGGCTTCGGTGTATGCCCCATGCGCGATCAGTGCACGACCATTTCCTTCTGGGAAGGCTTGGACGCTGCGATAGAAAGCTATGTCGACAGCGTCACCCTTGCAGACCTCGCTGCGCAGCCTCCCATAGAGAGCAGCATCTGCGAAATCGAAATCAGCGAAGCAAGGTAGGCGCTTGGGGCGGTTTTATGCGCCGCGAGAAAGAGTCGTCGTCTAGAGTCCTTCTATGTAGGCGAGCAAGCTATCACGCTCGTTGGGAACTAGTCCGTCGATTACCGCATCGAGCGCGCTGTCGAGCAAAGATCCGACTTCCGGTCCCGCCTGTATGCCGCATGCGAGGATGTCGTTGCCGTTTATGGCAAGGTCCTTCAACGAGAAGGCTTCGTTGTTGGCTAGAACGTTGGTAAGATGCGATTCCATTTCGTCGACGGCTTCGGCGCGTTGACGATGGCCGGGGGCATGGGCGAGCGCGTCTGCACGCTGCAGTTGGCATAAGGCTCTGAACAGGTCGACGTTTCCGCCTAGATTGTGCAAGAGCCGCTTGACTGCTTTTGGTGAAGGCTTTTGGTGCACGTCGTGGAAACGCACGAGCGCCACCACGTCGCGGGAAAGCGCTGCGGGCATTTTCAGTCGGCCCATGACCCTGCTCGCTATCCGTGCGCTTTCCGCAGCATGTCCGTAAAAATGTCCCTGCCCGTTGCTCCCTAAGGAAAAAGACGTAGGCTTGCCAGCGTCATGGAGCAATGCGGCCCACCGCAGAAGGGGAGTTGCGGCGATGCCTTCGACCACATGGGCGGTGTGCTCGTACACGTCATAGATGTGATAGGGGCTTTTCTGGTCGAAACCACGCATGGGGGACAGTTCGGGAAGGGCCGCGTCGATCACCTCGGGACAGCCGATGAGGACCTCTCGCGCGTTTTGACCAGAAATGAGCTTGGTCAGCTCCGCAGCTTGGCGTTCAACTGACACGTTGGCTAGCGTCGAAGAGAGCCGCCGAGCGGCATCGAAGGTTGCCGGCTCGATTGAGAATCCGAGTTCGCTTGCGAAGCGCACAGCACGCAGAATACGAAGGGCGTCTTCGCCGAAGCGCTTGGAAGCGTCGCCTACGGTTGCGATCTCGTGCGCGCGAATTGCGTCCATGCCGCCGAATGGGTCGACGACTCCGTGCTTCGGGTTGTACGCCAAGGCGTTCATCGTGAAGTCCCTGCGGGCGAGGTCTTCTTCGATGCTTCCGACGAACGTGACGCAGTCCGGATGGCGCGCGTCGGAGTAGGCGCCATCGGTCCGGTACGTGGTTACCTCGACGGTATGTCCATGACATGCGACCGTGATGGTGCCGTGCTCCACGCCGGTTTCGAACGTCTTCATGCCTCTGGCATGCATCACGTCGCGTACGCTTGTCCAGTGGGCGCTCGTGGCGATGTCGACGTCGTTGCAGGGTCGGGCGAGGACGGCGTCCCGAACGTAACCGCCTACGACCCATGCATCGAATCCCGCCGATTCCAAAGCTGCAAGAACCGTTTCGGCGAAGCCGGGTATTGCTAAATCAATATGGACAAATCCTTCATTCATCGCTTCATATCGTATCATGGTGACTGACACGTTGTCCGCTGCGATCGGGCGTCGTGCGGTGGAGTCGATTATGCGATAAGGGGGATCGGGTGCGCGCCATGAAATCGCTGTGCATTGCCCTGCGTGGGCTTCTGGCGCTTGCCGCTTTCTTGTGTGCGGCTTTGCTCGCGTCATGCGATCTTTCCTTCGCGCGACAGGGGTCCGATTTGGGCATTGCCGAAAAGGCTCGTAGCACCTACCTCTCCATGGTCAGCTCGTCTCTTTCCGACGCCGCTTCCGTTGCAACCGATTTAGCCACGTCCGAAGAAGGGGTCCAGGCGTTCTGCAAACGTCCCGATGCGGACAACTACGAGGCGGGTGTTTCGCAGCTCGTTGGTCAACAGCGCGATGCGGCCGCTGGATACCAGAAGCGTCTTTCCGACGATCGCCGTGTCGTCAAAGCTGCGCTTGGGTCGAAGGGCGTGCTGTCCGACGATGCGACGCACCAGCTCGAACGTGCGGATGCGGCCATCGGCATGATGGACGAAATCCTTTCCTATGAAATCGAATTAGCAAACGCGGTCGGCGCATTCGACGAGTCGCTTGCCAATCCCGATATGTCGCAGATCGAAGCGTATTACGGCGAAAACTGGAAAGTCTACCTTGCGCTGGGCGAAATCACGGCGCCTGCGTGCATGTCAAGCACCCACAGGCGTTTCAGCTATTTGTACGAAACACTCGGTACGTACTCGTACCAGACCCATTTAGCGGCCGCGGCTTCCCCCCTCGACGAAAGGACCCTCGCGCAGATGGTGCTTTGGGGGAAGGCCCGCGAGCATGATGCGCTCGATTCGCTTAGTTGGACGGCTATGCGTTGCTACGACTATGCGGCCGATGTGCTCTTGTCGCCATCGGAGGAAGCGCCTCTGAGAGTGGACTACCGCGTCGCCGAACGCGTTCAGCCCAACATGTATCCGTCGATGGACTCCCTCGTCGACGTGCTTGTGTGCTCGTGCGCACCAGATGAAATCGTGTTCCAGGTCGAAGTGTCGGGGTTCACGCAGCAGCTGAATTCGAAGCAGCCAATCGCAGTGGGAGCGAACTGCTTTTCGTTCAAGCCCGAATTGCTCGAAGGTCTTTCCGCGCAGGACCTGGAACTCGGCAGGAGCACCCAGCTCAATCTGTCTCTGTACGATTCGTCGGGTTCCATGGTGGAACAGCAGAGTGCGCCCATCGAAGTGCTTAGCCTCTACGATTTCTTCTGGGAAACACCTGTCGATAGCGTCTCGAGTGCGTATGCGCTGCTTGCCTGGCTCAGGCCAAGCCAGGAACGCATCGATTCGATCAACCGTGCGGCAGCTGGCTACATGGGTCAATGGACCGATGGGCAGTTCCCCGAGCTTGCCGGGTACCAATACGGCCAGGATGCTTACTCGACGTTGCTTCAGGTTGCAGCGATCATGAAGGCATATTCGGATACCGGAGTCGTCTACGTTTCCGACACGTATTCCTCCTCGTCCGACCAACGCGTTCTGACTCCTGCTCAATCCATCGACCGCAAGCAGGCTCTCTGCGTCGAGACGTCCGTCATCATCGCAAGCTGCCTTTTGTCGGCCGGCATGCATCCCGTTATCGTCATCACGCCGGGCCATGCACAGGTTGCCGTGGAAACCTGGAACGGATCCAACAATTATGTGCTCATCGAGACGTCCTTTCTTCCGTACGGAGGCATCGATCGAAACCATGCCATGGAAAGCGTCGAGTTTTGGGGAGGGCTCGTGCCGTCCTACGAGGATTCTGGCGGCTGGTATTCGTGGATAGACGCCTCACCGGATGTTTGGGGTCGCTACTTTTCCCAGATCGGGGATGCGGGAATGCCGCTCGATGGCGTGTTCGTCGTCGACTGCAACCTGCAGAGAGTGCTGGGGTATTCCGGAATCGAAACGCTTTAGACGCGACGCGCTTCGGGTACAATGGGCGAAACAGGCAACACGTCTACAAGAAAGCAGGCGCATTTCATGGCCGAACGCAAGACTTTCGCATTGCTCATCGACTCCGACAACGTGAGCGCCCGATACATCCCCGCAATCATGAACGAGCTGACCAGCCGGCATGGCGAGGTAACCTACCGGCGTATCTATGGCGACTGGACAAGCAACCAGATGGGGAAGTGGAAGGACGTTCTTGCGGAGCACTCGCTTACCCCCATGCAGCAATTCGCGAACACGAAAGGCAAAAACGCAACCGATTCCTTCCTGATCATCGACGCGATGGATATCCTCTACGAAGGCCGCGTGGATGGCTTTTGCATCGTATCCAGCGATAGCGATTTCACGCGTCTCGCCTCGCGTCTGCGCGACGCCGGATGCACGGTTGTCGGGATGGGCGAAGGCAAGACGCCCCGGTCGTTCCGCAGCGCGTGCACGGTGTTCACCAACCTGGAAGTTCTGCTCGACGGCGAAGACAAGGGCGCGCCTTCGTCGGCAGAGTCTACCTTCGAACCAACGAAAAGCCAGATCGCAGATTCAATCGTCGACATTATCAACGACAGCTCCGGTCCCGATCCGCTTGCTTCACTCTCCGACGTCGGTAACCGCCTCGTGCGCATCCACCCCGATTTCGACGTGCGCTCGTTCGGTTACGCGCAGCTTTCCAAGTTTTTGGAAAGCTTCGATAACTTCCATCTTGTTCGACGCGACAACGTGGTCTACGTTGGGCTGCGCGATACCGATGCCGTTCGAGAAGAGATCGAATCGTTCATCGTCGGGCTCGTCGAGCAGGCGGGCTTGCAGGGCGTGTCGCTCTCTCAGATCGGGGATGCTGTTCACGAGCGATTCCCGCATTTCAACGTGAAGGACCTCGGCTATTCGAAGTTGTCTAAGTTCGTTCGTCATGTCGATGGGGTGGTGGTAGGCGCCGACAAAGAGGGCGCGCGCGTGTACCCCGACTACGAGTAGAACACGTGCTTTTTGCGCATCCCGAACGGGCCCGTTCGTTTGCCCGAGTCAGTGTTTATGAAACGTTGGCAAACCGCCCGAGGATTGCAACCAAGAATATCGTAACGGCGAACAGCACGAGCGCCGCCATGATGTAGTGCCATGTTTTCGCTTTGCCGAACGTGTTGGGGAAACGCTGCGCGAACGGCCGCTTGTACATGATGACCAAGACGACGGATGTCAGTATCGAAGGCACGACGAACAGATAGCCAAACGCGTTGAACCAAAACGGCTTGTCGCGCTGGTGTTCCGGCAAGTCGCCAAGAGTGAATATCGCCGCGACGAACACAAGGAGCACGAAGATTACAAGAATTGCGTTGTAGACAACCCCCAGGATCGAAATCGGTTTTTGCTCGGGAGGTTGTTCGGTGGGGTAGACCGGGACGGCGCTTTGAAGCACAGTGTTCGCGGGTGGCGGAGCTGCTGGCTGCGCTGTCACGAATGTTATGGGCTGATCGGGCGCGGCATTCGCCTGCGCGCTATCGCTGGGGTAGACCGCGCTGTCAGCGCTTTTGTATTTTCCGCCTTCCGACACGCTTGGATCAGCGGAAAGGTGCATGCTGGGTGTGCCTGCGCATGCCTCCCTGTTTTCATCTGCGCTGCTCGTGGAGCGCACTGCTGCTTCGAACGCGGCTTTCAGCTCCCGGACGCTTCCGTAGCGGTCTTTCGGATCGAAGGCGGTGGCGCGAACGAGCACGGGGCGCAGACATTCCGGTACGTCGGCGTCCATGAAGCCCGATTGCGCCATCTGCGCGTTTGGCGTTCGTTCGGTTATGCAGTAGTACAAAAGCATGCCAAGGGCGTACACGTCGCTGCGTGGCGTGGTCTGTCCGAATCCGAACTGCTCGGGCGGTGCATATGCACGCGTGCCGAAAAACGTAGTGTCAGTACCCGAGAGCTGCTTGTATTCGCGTGCGATACCGAAATCGATAATGTAAACCCGATCGTCGGCGATCATGATGTTCGAAGGCTTCAAGTCCCGATGAATCAGCGGTGGTGAAAACATTTCATGGAGCACCGATACCGCATCGCATATGCGCGGGAAATACGCGTTCGCCAGTTCGATGGAAGGGTCGTCTTGGTAGACGATGTCTTGAAGCGTGATTCCCTTGACATGTTGCATGATAACGACGAGCGAATCGTCTCGCAGATAGCATTCGTATATGTGGGGAGCGCACTGTAGCGCGGAGCCGTTTGCGCCCGATTGAGCTTGGAACAATCGCTCGTACGCTGTTCCAAGTCCCGAGTCCCGCAGGATCGTTTTGCGGATGAACGGACCGCTCGTCGACCCGTCCGCGCTAACGCGGACGACGCGTTCGGTCGTTTCGAATTCGGATGACTTCAGTACGGCGATGCTGCGGTAGCTGTCATCGCGAGAAAGCGAATCCAGGTATTGGGCTATTTCGTCGGTGCTCATGGAACCATATTAGCAAATCGTGTCTTCGCCAAAACGATAAAGTTCCTGGTCGGTTTGGAGCAAGCTGTAGCCTTTGTCCAAGCAGAAGATGATAATGGCGTCGCGCCTGTTCTTGCAGTAAAGCTCGTTGCATCCTGCCGATTGGAGGACGCGGTTCGCTTCGCGCAGAGGCAGTTTCATCGCTAGGATGATTTGGAGCATTTTGTCGCGCGAGGCATGGCGTTGTCCCATGAATATCTGGTATCCGTAGGTACTGTTGAGTCCTGCTTCGCGGACGACGGCGGCCCTTTCAAGGCCGTGCTCGTCGAGCAGTTGTTGAAGGTAATCGGGGAGAGGCCTGTCCGATATTTTGTGCGTAGAAACGTATTTCGCCGGATTGGGCGAGGCGAGCAATTCTTCGAGCAGTTCTTCGGTCAAAGGTTCTTTCACACGGCGCTTCCTGCGTTTTCTGTTCTGTGTTTCTGCCATTGTAAACGAAGAATGCGGCGCCTTCATCTTCGATGCGGAAGATGAAGGCGCTTTGCGTTGAATCCTACTGGAGATTCCAGGCAACTTCCGAGTCCGACTGGAAGATGTTGTTGTAGTACAGGGCCTTGGCAAGCTCGCCACTGAAGTAGATGTTACCGGTGACGGTGCTGCCAGGTGTCAACTGGCCGCTGCTCAGTTCGTTTTCCGCATCCATGACATACGTCATGCTGTTGATGATGCCGTTGACATCTTGTGCTTTCCAGTCGAAGGGATTGAACGAAACGTTGTCCTCGCCATTGTTGGTGTAGGTGACGGTGATTCCCGTGATGGGCTCTCCGTTGTAGTTTTCCAGCCCAGTGATAACGCCATCGACGCTGATGGCAAGCCCATCTTTGAATTCAACGGCTTCGCCGATTGCCATGTTGCTGTAATCTGCCTCTGCGGGCTGCTCTGCAGCAGCATCTTCGGCCGGCTGCTGTTCTGCCGCACCGTCGGCCGGCTGCTCCGTCGCAGCCTGTTCACCCGAGCCTGCAGGCTCAGCGGATGCAGATTGCCCCTGCGTCGTGGCCGCTACGGGCTTCTCGCCGGTTTTCAGCTCTTCAGTCGCTTTGTCGATTGCGGCGCCGTACATGCTTTGCGTTGCAAGCACGATAACGAGCGAGAGGATGTTCAGGACGAGGCCGGCGATCGCGATGCCTCGTCCGCCCTTTTTGCCGTTTTTAGTTGCCACAATACCCACGACAGCGAATATCAAGCCGAGGAGTGCGAGGACGAAGGATCCATTGTTGATGAAGGGGAGAAAGGAAGTGAGAATCGCAAGGATGCCAAGCACAAGACTGGCGATGCCCATGCCTGACGTGCTTTTCGTCTGAACATTTTGGGTGGGTGGCTGCTGCATGGGACTCGGTTGGGTAGATGCAGCGTTTACTTGTTGGTTCATCTCATCAGGCATTATCAGTCCTTTCCTCAGGTGCCTTTACGTCATGCCTGGATAAAATGCTAATAAAGTGTCTATGTAAAAACATTAGCTGGCAGCTAATTTTTTGCGAAAGGAATCGCACCTGCTCGACGGTCTATGCCTTGCGTGCCCGCGAGGGTTTTGCATCCGAACAGGCTGCAGATCGAGATATGGAAAAACGTAGTGCGGGAGCCGATAGGCGATTGCTGCGCAAGTATGCGCGTGGCAAACGAAGGGCGAGCGGAGTCGTGCGCATTGCGTGAATAAATCCGCGTGGCTTGACGTGGCGATTGCCTGCGACTAATATACCCTTCTGCGCAAACAAGCGCATCGCTGGGGTATAGTATAATGGTAGTACAGCGGGTTCTGGTTCCGTATGTGTGGGTTCGACTCCTGCTACCCCAGCCAAAACGGCCCTGTCGTCTAGCGGTTTAGGACGCCGCCCTCTCAAGGCGGAGATCGCCAGTTCGAATCTGGTCAGGGCTACCAGAACAAACGACCTCGCATACAGCGGGGTCTTTTTTATGTCCAAACGGTCCGCTGCACCGAAGCTGACCAGATGAGAACTGGCCAGTTCGAGGCTTATTCAAAATTATTGTTGCGTATTACTAACAATAGTAGTAGAGTAGGCAACCCCACTTTCACGCCTTCGAAACGCAAGGAGGCGTTGAATATGAGCTTTATCAACCATGCATCATGCAACGGCAGCATGCCCGCGCAGCTAGTGGGAGCAACGTACTTCAATCGCAACACCCTGCTTGCCACCATGATTCGCGACCGTGGAAAGGTGCGCTATCTTGTTGCGCCTACTGGTTTCGGGAAATCGTTGCTCGCTTGTTCGTATGCGAACCTGGTCAACGAACTGAAACGGACGTTTTGGATCGAGGGCACGAATCCGTGCTTTTTGCGAGATTTGGATGCTCATGTCCTAGCGTCGGACCTGATCGAATGCACAAACGAAGGCGACCTAGTGGTCTTTGACGATGTGCCGAAGATGGCCCGTGTCCGACAGGACATGCTATGGGAGATCTGCGTGCATCTGACGAACATGGCGCGCGAGGTCGTTCTTTGCGCAACACCGGTGTCAGACCCGCTTAGGGAGCACGCTGATTCGTGCACGTGCTTCGAACCCGCATCGTTCCTCTTCACGGATGAAGAGATAAACGATTGCTACGACATTTCGTTTGTCCGTCTTGGGGAGGGGTGGCACGAGTCGAACGTTAGGCGCGTGCCGGCTTTGGCCATGCTCAAGCATGGCTGCGTCGAAAAATTCTTTGTCAAGCATATTGAAGACCTCGATGACGACAATGAGGTCGCGCTCACGTTTTCCATGCTCTTGTTCGAACAGGGCACGCTTGACGACCTTTCGTCATTACTGTGCCGCGACGTAACTCCCGACGATGTGTCCGAGCGTTTCATGCGGCCGTTCATCGATTTCGATCATGCGGAGGGTGTGTTCTCGGTTTTCGGGCTGCCGATCGAAGAGGTTATGCGCGCCTTCATGCCTCATTTGCTGCGGATTGCGCGGACAACGGGCTCAGACGATGCGAGCGAATTCATATCGAGAGCCGCCTCGATGCTGCTCGATAGCGGAAAGGCCGACCGCGCGGTAAAGGTCCTTGTTCGTGCGAGCGAGCCGCACACCAGGGCTGCATGGTTGAAGGAGAATCAGGATTTCATGCTTGATTCGTGCATGTTGGCGCCGGCAGAAAACCTGTTCGCAAGTTTGAAAGGGGAGCGCTGGCGCGCCGATCCGGTGTTGAGCAAGGCGACCAGAATACGCAGGGCAATCATGGGGGTTGGCGATAGCCCCTTGCCCGATCTGGAACGAATAGCACGCAAAATAGATTATCCCCTTTCCGTCCGCATAGAATCGGCTGCGTATGCCTATCTCCTCTCCGAAGACGACCAAACATGCTCTGATCTCGAGACGCTGTTCGCGGCACAGCGCGGTTCGCTTGCAGGCGAAGCTAAGAACTTGCCGGCCGCGCAGCAGCCTCTTTGGCGGTTCTGGTCATGCGACGTTGCCGATGCCTCGTCGTTGGATGCTGTCTGCCGCGAAGATTTCGTGGAGTCGGGCAACCCTCTCGCGTTGGCATGCTGCGTTCGAAAGGCCAGGCGCATGGACGCTTCGTTTTCCGAACTCCCGCATTTCTGCGCTTCCGTGAGCGCGTCGCTGAGGGCCGATCGGGAACGCGGGGACAACACGGCTCCCTTGTGCCTTCTTCGCAGGGAGGCCGATGCGTTCGGGGTGCCCCTCGACATGACCGATCCGAAGATGATGGCAACCTACCGCATCCTCGATGAATTCGAAGACCGGCTGACCGTTCAGCGCAGCATATGCCTGCGTTCTCGGGTGGCCGTGGAAGGTTCGCTTGCTACGTCGCTGTTGGTTTCCGCCTTGGGAGCGAATCATTTTTCAAGCAAGCCTCGCATACCTCATCTGGTGGTTCGCTTGTTCGGGCGCTGCGAGGCGTGCATAGACGGTGCTGTGGTGGAGAACGAGGACTTCAGGCGTCGCAAGGTGCGAACCTTGTTTTCGCTGCTCGTTCTCGAAAAGGGGAGAGACCTGTCGTGCGACACGCTTGCTGAACGGCTTTGGCCGGAAAGCGCGCCCCATGCGGCCCGGCATAATCTGTACAACTGCATAGGGCACATTCGCAAGAGCATCGTTTTGCCAGACGGCACGTGCCCCTACATCACGCGCATGCATGGTGTCGTCAAGCTAAGCGACGGCCTCGTGGAAAGCGACGTTGCCGCACTCGACGACCTGTGCCGCCGCCTGCGGTTCGAAGAAGTCGATCCCGATGTATATCTGCACATGCTCGAACAGGTGAAAGACCTCTACCGGGGCGACTTGCTTCCATCCGAAGGAAACGAGCCCATGGTGATTGCGATGCGCGAAGAATGGAGAAGCAGGCTGGTGAACACCTTGATGTACGCAGCAAGGCGTCTGCTGTCCGTGGGCGATGGCACTGCAGCGCTTCAGATAGCGCAGCAAGCGCTCAGGTACGATCCGGCGAGGGAGGACTGCTACGAACAGCTGATTGCCATGCAGGCAAGGTACGGACAGCGTCCCGCTGCTATCGAGACGTGGTTGCGCTACCGCAATTACCTCTACGACGAGCTTGGACTCGACCCCGCAGATCGTGTGTCCGATCTGTACGAACGGATACTGACCGACGAATGGTAGGTTGATCCGCACATGTTTCTGCAAGCGAGCGCACCGATTCCGCTTTAAGGGTGAAACGCTCTTGGAAATGCGGGAGAGGCATGCCGCCTGTGCTACAGTATGAGGCTGCAATAAACCTAGTTCGAAGACGGAGATACGATGCCTGGATTTCTTTCAAAACTGCTCACGCTAGGCGAAGGACGCCAGCTGAAACAATACCAAGGCGTGGTCGACAAGGTCAACGCCCTCGAGTCAAACATGGAATCTCTTACAGACGAGGAGCTCCGCGCTCTCACGAACGCGTATCGCCAACGGTGCGAATCGGGCGAGAGCCTGGATTCGCTTCTTCCCGAGGCGTTTGCGACAGTACGTGAAGCCTCGAAGCGCACACTGGGCCTGCGCCATTTCGACGTGCAGCTTATCGGTGGGATGGCCCTCAACGCCGGCCAGATTGCGGAAATGAAAACCGGCGAAGGCAAGACGCTTGTTTCGACGCTTGCGGGCTATTTGAACGCGCTTCCCGGCAACAACGTCCACATCGTGACCGTCAACGACTACCTTGCCAAGCGCGACAGCGAATGGATGGGCCGCATCTACCGCTTCCTAGGGATGGACGTGGGTCTTATACAAAACGGCATGCCTCTCGCAGACAAGGGCCCGGCTTACGCTGCCGATGTCACGTACGGCACCAATTCGGAATTCGGTTTCGACTATCTGCGCGACAACATGGTCACCAAGGCCGAAGCGCGCGTGCAGCGTGGGCATCACTTCGCCGTCGTCGACGAGGTTGACTCCATTCTCATCGACGAAGCGCGAACGCCTCTGATTATTTCTGGTGCGGGCACGCAGGCGGCCGACACCTACCGCAAGTTCGCACGCGTCATGCCCACGCTCCAAGAAGGGGTCGATTTCGAGAAGGACGAAGCTAAGCGCACCATCACCACCACCGAGCGCGGTTTGGTCAAGGTGGAGAACGCGCTTGGTCTCGAAGATTTGTACAACGACCCCACTGGTCAGCTACCCAACCACCTTCAGCAGGCACTTAAGGCTCAGTTCTTGTTCCACCGCGACATCGACTACGTCGTCGTCGACGGCGAGGTTAAGATCGTCGACGAATTCACGGGCCGCATCATGGAGGGCCGTCGTTGGTCCGAAGGCTTGCACCAGGCCGTGGAAGCCAAGGAAGGCGTGCACATTCGCGAAGAAAACCAGACGCTGGCCACCATCACGCTACAGAACTACTTCAGGCTCTACGACAAGCTCTCCGGCATGACGGGCACCGCAATGACCGAAGACGCCGAATTCCGCCAGATCTACAACCTGCCCGTCATGGCGATTCCGCCTAACAAGCCGGTTATCCGCCAGGATGCCAACGATCTGATTTACCGCACGATTGACGCCAAATACAACGCCGTTGCCGACGACATAGCTGCCAGGCATGCAGCAGGTCAGCCATGCCTTATCGGCACGGTGACCATCGAAAATTCCGAAAAGCTCTCGCGTCTTCTCGACAAGCGCGGCATTCCCCATGAAACGCTCAACGCGAAACACCACGAGCGCGAAGCCCACATCATCGCGCAGGCGGGGCGTACCGGTGCGGTCACCATCGCCACGAACATGGCAGGCCGCGGCACCGACATCCTTCTTGGCGGCAATCCCGAAGGCCTTGCGGAGGCCCTCCTGTACGAGAGGGGCTTCAACCCGCTTTTGGCCGAAGGGGTCGAAGTCGAGGAAGGCCAGGCACCGGCTCCCACCCAGGAGCAGCGCGACCAGGCCCTTAAGGATGCGACAGAGATTACCAAGCGGGAACACGACCAGGTTGTTTCCGCAGGCGGACTGTGCGTGATTGGGACGGAGCGTCACGAAAGCCGACGTATCGACAATCAGCTTCGCGGTCGTTCCGGACGTCAGGGAGACCCTGGGTTTACGCAGTTCTACCTCTCGCTCGAAGACGATTTGATGCGTCTGTTCGGCGGCAGCCGCATGGACGGCATTGCGCGCATGATGGAGCGCACGGACATGCCAGAAGATCAGCCTATCCAGGCAGGCATGGTTTCCAAGGCAATCGAAGGCGCGCAGCATCAAGTCGAGCAGATGAACTTCGCCGCGCGAAAGAACGTGCTCGAATACGACGACGTCATGAATCTGCAGCGCAAGGCCATCTACGAAGAGCGCAATGCCATCCTCGATGGGAAAGATCTTTCCGAGCGCATACCGGGCATTGCCCGCGATTGCGCCGAAAGCGTCGTTTTGCTGAATTGCCCAGACAAAGTCCCCAGCGACGACTGGGATGTACGCGCTGTCGACAGATGGGTCGCCGAAATGGACGGACGCACCACGTTTGCCGTCGATCAGGTCGATCACCGCGACGATCCGTACGCGGTCGTCGAAGCCGTTTCGGACGAGCTCGTGGACGTGTACGAGGAAAAGCGCGCCGCCCTCGGCGACGACGTCATGGAAAACCTCGAATCGCAAGTGATGCTTCGTATCATCGATACAAGGTGGATGGCGCACCTGCAGGATATGGATTACCTGAAGGTGGGCATCGGCTTGCGTGCGTTCGGTCAGCGCGACCCGCTCGTCGAATACAAGAACGAGGCGCACCGCGCTTTCGGCGAGATGACCAACGGCATGTACGAGAGTTATCTGCGAACGTTGCTGCGTCTGCAGGTCGCGGCTGTGCCGCCGCAGGTTCAGCAGCAAGATGCCTTGGGTGGCCGCGTCAGTTATTCTTCTCCAGAAGCGGCGCTCGAGGGTTCGAATGTAGGGTCTGCACAACGTGTGGCACAGGCACAGGCTCAGGCCGAAGGCATGCCCTCGCCTGCGCCGAAACCAGCGGAAACGGCGCGCCCGCAAACCTTCGAGAAGGACAAAAACGACCCGTGGGCGAATGTGGGTCGCAACGATCCGTGCCCGTGCGGCTCTGGTAAGAAATACAAGAAATGCCACGGAGCGAACAAATAGGTGATTGACGCGCGGGACATAGAAATCGCATCGGAGCGCCTTGAGGCGGCGCGCGATTATCTGCACATAGGAGACAAGGCGACCGAACTCGAATCGCTCGACGAACAGGTTTCGGACCCGGGGTTTTGGGACGATCCCGAACGCGCCGCCGACGTGTCGCGCCGTGCCAGCTCCATACGTGCCACGCTCGGTGAATTCGAGAAAGCGGTCG
>CAMORQ010000006.1 GCA_946623915.1 uncultured Coriobacteriaceae bacterium
TAGGTAATCTTGATGTTGAACGGCTCGCCTTCTACGAGTGCTACGGGGATCCCGCGCAGGGTAAAGGCCTTGCAAGCGTCGGTCAGAAGAGCCTCTTCATCTTCGGAAAGAGATTCGAAGACGCGCTTCAGAGCAGCGAGCTTGAAGCTCTGCGGCGTCTGGCCCTGATACATGTTCGCGCGGTCGGGGATGTCGTGTATGGTTTCGCCGTCCATGCTCTGCACGATGGTGTCGCTGGCCGCGATTACGGTGTCGCAGGCATCATAGGACTTAAGTGCCGCCAAGTTGCTTTGGATGATGCGGTAGGTGACAAACGGGCGAACGGAGTCATGGGTGATGACGATGCCGTCTTCGTCAATCCCGTGGTTTTCTTCTATCCACGCGATGGCGTTCTGCACGGTGGCAGAACGCGTCGACCCGCCAGCAGTGACCGCGATTTTTCCCTGTTCTCCCAAATACGATGCGATCATGTCCTTGGATGGTTCGACCCATTCGGGCGGGCACAGAAGGAGCACCTGGTCTATCTCGTCTATTAAGGCGAATTTCTCTAGTGTATGGACGAACACGGGCTTGTCGTTTAGAAGCTGAAATTGCTTGGGCTTATCAGTCGCACCCATGCGCGTGCCGTGTCCGCCTGCTAGTATCGCTGCGAAAATCACCGTGAGTCACCAACCTTTGCCAAGACGCATTGCTCTGCGCAATTATATCCCATGGGCATCTTCGCTTTAGCGGAGTGCGGCGTGTGGTGTGTGTGGGTGTTTCAACTATTAACTGTGAACGATGCTTGCTGCGGTTAGCTTCCTGTCGGCTGTCGACTGTTGGCTGGGGTCTGAGGAAGTGTAGCGAATGTGCCCATTCGTCTTCATGTCGCCATTTCGGGTACAATAGGCAGTCGTGAAGTTTGCCGTCAATGCAACAGATACGGAGTAGTGTGCTAAGCACTTTACGCACGATTCTCAAGGACAACTGGGAATGGCGCGGCCAGATTGTGCGGCTGTCGTTGTTCGAGTTGCGCAAAAAAAGCCGCGGTGCGGTTCTCTCGTGGGCATGGTTTTTCATTAAGCCCGCCATGTATATCTTTTGCTTCTGGTTTGCCCTCGAAATAGGTTTACGCGTGGGAAGCGGCAGCGCAGGTGGGCCGCCGTACATTCTATGGCTGTGCGCGGGCATCATCCCGTGGTTTTTCATGTCCGACATGATCAACACGGGCTCGGACGTGCTTCATCGCTATCCGTATTTGGTGAACAAGATAAAATTCCCCCTCTCGGGCATTTCGGCCATCTTCACAGGCGCGACCATGATTGTACAGTTGATGCTGATGGCTGTGCTGTTTGGCATTTACATAGTATGCGGCATGCCCTTCGACGTGTACCTCCTGCAGGTTCCTGTGCTGCTTGTGCTTTTGTTCATGTTCTGGGACGCGTTTTCCATTATGTTTTCTCAGTTGTCCGCATTGTCCAAGGACTTCGCTAATCTGATGAAGTCCTTCTCCACGCCCATTTTCTGGCTTTCGGGCGTGCTGTTTCGCGTAGACAACATAGACAACGCCGTCATACATGCGGTGCTCGACTACAATCCGGTCACCTTTTTCACGAAGGCGTTCCGCGCTGCGTTCTACGACAAGTACTGGATTTGGGAAGATGTAGGCGCCATAGTAGGGTTCCTGGTCGTGTTCCTGATTACGATCTTGGTCATGGCGCTGATATACAAGAAGTTCAACGAGGAGGTGGCCGATGTCCTCTAAAGACCAGACGGGCGCGGTTGCTCCGGCGTTGTCCGACGCAAAAGACCTTCATGTCGCGAGTGCAACTGGCGAAACCGCCATCCGGTTCGAGCATGTGACGAAGACGTACAAACTGTACAAGTCCGACCGGGGTCGCTTCCTCGGCATCTTCAACTACCAGCGTAAAGGCGAATACCTGGGCAGCGTAAACGCAAACGACGACCTGTCATTCGAAATCAAGAAAGGCGAAGCGGTCGCCTTTTTGGGCCACAATGGCGCCGGTAAGTCCACGGCGTTGAAAATGATTACCGGTGTTGCGCATCCGACCAGCGGCAAAATCGAGGTGAACGGACGCGTGAGCGCGTTGCTCGAGCTGCAAGCGGGTTTCGACGCCACGCTCACGGGTCGCGAAAATATCGGGTTGCGCGGTCAGATCATCGGGCTGTCCAAAGCCGAAATCGCCCGTATCGAGCCCGAAGTGGAGGAATTCGCCGATTTGGGCCTCTATATCGATCAGCCCATGAAGAACTATTCTTCCGGCATGAAGGCGCGACTCGGATTCGCTTTCGCCGTCGCCATTGACCCGGAAATCCTCGTTGTGGACGAGGCGCTTTCGGTGGGGGACAAGGCGTTCCAGAAGAAGTGCATCGAGCGCATCCGCGACATCATGATGGACGAAGACGTCACGGTGCTTTTTGTTACGCATTCTCCTGGGACCGCCAAGCAGTTCTGCAGCCGCGGTATCGTGCTCGACAAGGGCAAGAAGGTCTTCGACGGAACTATCGACGATGCCACGGAGTTCTACGAAGCGAACTACTAGGCCGTGGATTCTGCGCGATGCGGCCGCATCGATGGGCTTGCTTAAAGGGCGTGCGTTCGTGATTGTGGCGGGTGGTCCAGATTATCGGCTGGACTGTTCTCGACAAGCCTATTCCGGCAAGGTCCGTCTCGGGTAATCCTGTCAAAATGCTTACGAAGCCGGTTCGGCGAAGAAATAACGTATAGGTAACCTTTGTAGAATTCCATCAATTGATTACCTATACGTACTCTGTGCTACCATAAACGCATAGAATTACCTATATGTATCATCGGAGTCTTATGAAGAGCAGCTTTTCCATTATGTACGACATGGGTCAGATTGGTTCTGCGCTGCGTCGGCGCCGCCGCGAATTAGGGTACACGCAAGCGGATATTGCGATGTTCTGCGGATTCAGCAAGCGTCTTATTGGCGAAATTGAGCGTGGGCGGGGTACGGTCGGTATTGAAAAGGTACTTCGTTATGCCAACGGCGTCGGGATAGATTTTGCGCTTGTGGGTCGGGGGTAGCCGATGGAGGGGACCCTGCATGTTTTTCGTGACAACTACGATAGTTTTCAGCTCGTAGGAACACTCGAGCCCGATGCCGCCGCGCTGTGTTTTCGCTACGATGCTGCATATGACGGACCCGCTGTCTCCCTGTCGCTCCCTTTGCAGGACGAACCGTTTTCGCCTCATGCAACCGAGGCTTTCTTTTCGGGCTTGGTACCAGAAGGGGACACCCGAGCAAGCTTTATACGCACGCTGCGGACCGAGCCGGACGATTTTGCCTCCTTGCTTGCTCGTTTGAATGACGAAAGCGCGGGCGGTTTGGTTTTCTCTACGGATAGAAACATGGCGCCAAAGGGTGCATACGTGCCTGTGGAAGAGGGGTTTTTCGAGCGCTTTGCTGCGAGGCCCCAGGCTGTGGCCGTGGAAACGATGGGCAAAACCCGTCTCTCTCTTTCGGGGGCGGTGGCCAAAGTTGGCCTGTATCGCAATCCCGAGACGGGCGCATGGTACTATCCTGAGGGCACCGCGCCCTCAACGCATATTGTCAAGGCGGGAAGCGACTTGTTTCCCTACGAAGTGATTAACGAGGCGCTTTGCATGGGCGCGGCGAAACGCTGCGGGTATCCGGTCGCCGACTGCGAGGTTATTGATGTTGGCAACGGAAAGCGACTCCTAGCAGTCGAGCGTTTCGACAGGGTCTTTCCTGAAAATTATCGTACGGTCGATGGGGCGCCCCGGCCGTTTCGCCTGCATCAGGAGGATCTATGCCAGGCAAAGGGCTGGAAGCCGCATCAGAAATACGAGCCTACTGAAGGCGGGTATCTTGAACATGCGATGACTGTCATCTCCCGCTCGTGTGCGAATGCGTTTGGCGAGCGCAGTCTCATGGTCTCCAATGTGCTGTTCGACTATTTAGTCGGCAATTGCGACAATCATCTGAAGAACTATTCTCTGCTCCTTAACAAGGATTGGGCCGGGTGCGAGCTGTCGCCTCGCTACGACATTCTATCCACGGTCCTTTATCCAAATCTGTATACGGAGATGGGCATCTCGCTTTCGGCGAGCAGGAGCATTGTCGGCTTGACTAAATCAGACGTGGTAACTGCAATAGAACGGACGCTGAGGAATGTACCTATGGGCATGGCTTCGTTGAACGAAGATGCGGAAAAGCTTCCCGACGCCTTGTCGGACACGGCGCATGAACTTGCAGCGCAAGGGATGCGTGGAGCTTCGCGCGTCGCCGATTTAATCACTCGAGGCGTAAAGGCGCGTGCCGCCTTCGAATTCGACACTTCGGTGGCTCTTTCGCTGCAGTTGGATAGGATGGAGTAACCATGGCGCAGCCAAAACCGCAGTCAAAACTCGTGTACCGAATCAAGCGCATCATGAAAGACATCGCGCTCGATTCGTTGTTTCCGCGGCTCTACGAGAAGGCGGTGCGGGAGTGTCCCGAACCGCACAGGGTCGTTTTCTTAGAAACCAAAGAGTCGGTCATGCCGCAGGCTATGCGCCACATATGGGAACGCATCCTTTCCGAGACCAGCTACGAAGTGGAATTCATCACGCTGCGGCAGAACAATTCCAGCATCCCGCGCTACTACGTGAACTGCCGCGACGTCGTGCCTAAACTGGCGCAAGCGAGCCATATCTTCCTGTGCGATGCTTCAGATTTGGTCAGTGCGATGCCTTTGCGTCCTGAGACGAAGGTCGTGCAGCTCTGGCATGGCGCAGGCGCGTTCAAGAAGTGGGGTATGAGCACCGCTGATTCGAAGTTCGGCGAGTCGCGCGCCGATCAGCTCCGCCATCCGTTTTACGGCAATCTGGATTTGGTGTGTGTTAGCAGCCCCGAAGTCGTGTGGGCCTACGAAGAGGCTATGGCGCTGGGGGCTGCACAGGGAAGTCCGGACGTGGTGCAACCAGTCGGTGTAGCCGCGACCGACGTGTTTTTCGATGACGCGTTCCTCGAAAATGCGCGGCGTACGGTGGAGTCGGTTGTTCCTGAATCGCGTGGCAAGAAGATTGTGCTGTACATGCCCACGTTCCGTGGACGGGTGCGTTTTGCCGAAGGTCCTGACGAGCTCGATATCGCCGCAATGCAGCACGCGCTTGCCGACGAGTGGGTTTTTCTAGCGCGCCACCATCCGTACGTGAAGAATCCGCCCGCCATTCCCGACGCGTGCGCCTCGTTCGCGTTCGATGTGAGCGGTCAGGAGCGTCTGGGGCCCGAGGTGTTGCTGGCCAGCGCCGATGCGCTGATCACGGATTACTCGTCGATTGTGTTTGACTACAGCCTCCTCGGCCGTCCAGCGTGCTTTTTTGCGTTCGACCGCGATTCCTATGTGGATTGGCGGGGGTTCTACTACGAATACGAGGACATGGTGCCCGGTCCCGTGTTCACCAGTAGCGATCAGGTCCTCGATTGGCTTTCTCATGTGGACGAGCGGTTCGAAGGCGCGCACGTGGAGGCATTCCGGCAGCGGTTTATGGCATCGTGCGACGGGCATAGCGTGGACCGCATCTTCGATTTTGCATTCGGCGACGAATGGCGTCGCAGGCGCCGCCCAGCTGCTAAGGATGTTCTTGCAGAAGCCGGCGTAGGTGACATCGATATCAGCATCGTCATCCCTGCGCACAACGCAGAGTGTACGATCGGGAGGGCCCTCGAACGTGTAGCTGCGCAGACCTACGACCATACTCGCATGGAGTGCATCGTCGTAGACGATGGCTCGGACGATTCCACGGCAGATGTGGTGCGCGAATACGTCAACCAGGAGTCGACGCTTTTCAGGCTCGTGTGCAGCGAAACGTGCAGCGGGTCTCCGGCGGCTCCGCGCAACATTGGGCTCGGAGAGGCGCGCGGCACCTACGTGTTCTTCCACGATGCGGACGACTATTTGGAGCCAGATGCGGTCGAACGCATGTTGAACAATGCAGTGAACTGGGGAAGCGATGTGCTGTTGGTGAAAATGTTCGACGATGACAACCGCGGGCTGCCCCAGTCGATGTTCGGCTACAGCCAGCCGACTGCCGACAAGTACCGCAGCAAGGTCATGTGGAGCTTCGCGCCGATCAAGCTGTTTAGACGCTCTCTTGTGCAGGACCTGCGCTTCCCTGACGACATGCCCGAAGACATCTTGTTCGTGCTGCAGGCCTACGTTGGTGCGAAAGTGGTTAGCGTGGCGGCGGACGGCGACTACTATCACGCCACGCTCGGCGGCGGTGCCCACGAGTCCGAATTAACCTGGGATGACATAGACTCGAATTTGCGAGCGTATGCCGACATCTTTGCGTTCATCGATGCCAACGTGCCCGACGGCGACCGCGATCCCGTGCTGATGCGTCGTCTGTTCTGGCGCGACATCTACCGGACGTTTCTGGCGATTGCGGACGAAGAACGCACAGACCCCGTTGCAGCTAAAGCGCACCACGATGCGCTCGTGCGGCTTGCGAAACCTTACTGGCGCGAAGGAATGTACGCCACATGCCCTGAAGACGTGCGTGCCGTGCTCGTAAATGCGTTTGCCTAAGGATTGAACCAATGCTTCGAAACGGCCTAATCCCCGCTAGGGTAAGTGGCACGCGTTGAGTCCACGTCGCTATCGTGCAGTGACAGTTCGTTGCTTTCTGAACGCGCCAACTGCGTTTCAGTTGGGCGCTGAGGGTGGCCTAAGGGGATTGTGGATACTGTTGCCGCCTGAGTGTTCGCGGTTTTGGCAATGATATCATTAGCAAAATACTACGGATTGCTATTCAACGCCTGCCATCAGGCAAGCGTTTGTTTCTGAATAGCGCTTTGGTGCCGAGAGGATCAATGGATGGAACAGCCAAAAGTCAGTGTGGTCGTGCCGATTTACAACGTAGAGAACTACCTTAAAGAGTGCCTGGATTCTATCAAGAGTCAGTCGCTTGAGTCGATTGAGGTGGTGATGGTCGATGACGGATCGACTGATGGCAGCGCGGAAATAGCAAAAGGGTTCGCCGAAGACGACAACCGTTTCGTGTACTACCTTAAGAGCAATGGCGGCCTCGGGCAGGCTCGAAACTATGGTGCGGATAGGGCTACGGGCGAATACCTGTGTTTCTGCGATTCGGACGATACCATTCCTCCTTCCGCATATGAGCATTTGTATGATTTGGCCAAGAAGTACGATTGTGATTTTGTGACCGGCGACATGCAGCGGTTTAATTCCAAAAAAACGTATGCGAGTTCGTTGCATCGAATCGCCTACCGTAATGCATGTGAATTGATGAACATTCGCACGCATCCAGAAATACTGTTCGACTCGACAACGCCTAATAAAATGTTCCGCCGTGCGTTTTTCGTTGATGCCGAGCTCAGGTTTCCCGAAGGAATGCTCTATGAAGACATTCCTGTGAACACTCCCATTTTTTGCATCACCGAAAAGTACGCCCACCTAGATGAAGTGGTATACAATTGGCGCGCCCGCGACAAAGGCGAAGAACGCTCGATCACCCAGCGCCGTGCCGAGTGGAGCAATTTCAGCGACCGGTTCAAGGCCATGAAGATGGTCGATGAATACTTCGAAGAGCACGTTACCGACCAGGAGCTTATCGACGCTAAAGACTTCAAATGGCTTCGCCTTGATTTGCGCATCTACATCGACATCTTCCGTAAGGTCGACGGGGATTACCGCGAAGACTTTCTTAACATGGTGGCGCCCTACCTCGCCAACATTAATCAATCGGTGTTTGATAAGCTCGATGTCGCCGAACGGGTGAAGTACCATTTCTTCCGTGAATGCGAACTGAAAAAACTCATGCAGTTTATCTCTTTTACAAAAAGTGCTGCATGGAAGTCGTTCCCCATCATTGAAAAAGATGGTCGCTATTATGGCAAGTTTCCCTTCGAAGGACTGCCCCTTGAGATGACCGACCTTACCGACGAGATTCAACGTCAAGGATGTAAGGTCAAAGTCGATGCTGCCTCTTTTGCGGGCGACGAAATGCATGTTGAAGGTGATATGTTCCTGGGCGTGCTTCCGGCTGCTTCGGAAGACGATATCGAAATCGAAACGCACCTGGTTACCGCCCTCGATGAGTCCGAAGCGGCTCTTGTCCCCTCTGCTATTTATGACACCGACCATCCGCGGGTGGACGATACGCATAGCATAAAGAAAAGGACTATCCGCCGGCTTAAGCGCGAAAAGATTCGCTATTCCCTCGATTTGCCATGGGAAACCATCAAGGGGCTTCCGGACGGCAAATACCTGTTCAGGGTCGCTTATAGAAGGGAATCTTTGCTTTGTCCTAGCGTGTATGTTGCATGGCCTTCCGCGAAGCGCACTGCGCATCCAGCGGCGCGCTTCGTCGATGGCCGTCGGTATTACGTGTCCTACGATGCTGGTGAGCGCCTATGCTTGAACATCTCCACCGAGGAAAGCACGCCGGCGGATCGCATCGACTCCGATGGGTGCGTAGTTTCGCTTTATGCGGGTAACACATTGCTCGAAACTCTTGACGTGGAGGCCCTCACTGCCATCGCGGAAGCAGATCCATCCCTTGACAACCAGAAGCCGTACTACAACAGCAATAAGATATCCTTCCTTCCGGTCAAAGATCATGTCGTTCGGTGCTGGGCGTCGACAAGTGGCGAACTCGAAGTAGAGGTTTTGCCCGATGGCGTTCTTGCAGAGGAATCCTGGCTTGACGGATCTATCTTCACTTACATTATCCGTGAGCTGCGCCCCGGCCAGCTCGACGGTAGCTGGAACGCGTTTCTGCGCGGTAAAAGACACAAGGCGGAATACGCTGTTCCAGGGACGTTTGAGGCAAAGGACGGTATCGTCGCTTGCTCGATATACGTAGGGGACGATGAAGCTTTGCGCGAAAACTTGCGTGCCGATTTCTACGAGTTGTATCTGCGCAAAGGTGAAGAGTCCTTCCTGCATTCGCTTCCGGTTTTTGCCCAGTCCGACATCAGCTATAACAACGAATTGGTGAACATCGGTCGCATGCGTTACGCCCTGACCGAATCTTTCAAGGCGGGCTTCAGGGTGAGTAGGCCCTGGAAGCGCTATGAAAACACCAAACACAAGCGTACGGTTCTGTGGAATCGGCTCTACATGCCTCTGTACAAGGTGATGCGCAGGGTTCTTCCGCTCAAGAAAAACATGGTTCTGTTCGAATCGTATTGGGGCGAACAGACGGGGTGCAATCCCGGCGGGCTTTATCGCTATATTGACAGCGCCCACCCTGAATTCGATTGTCGATGGTCTCTTGTGGACGATAAGATGCAGCTCGAGGGCAACGCGAAGCGGCTTCGCAAGGGGAGCCTCGGCTACATGTATGCACTTGCCCGCGCCAAATACCTTGTCAGCAATGTCAATTTTGAAAATTGGTATGTGAAGAAGAAGGGCCAGATCGAGATCCAGACGACCCATGGAACCCCGCTGAAAAAAGTTGGTTTCGCGAGTCAGGAAGAGTTCACTGCCCGAGGTCTCAAAAATTTCGGCAAGCGTCGCGCTCGCTGGAATTATCTTGTCACGCCCGGTCCGCGGACAGAAGAGATTCTTGCGGACAATTACCGCTACGACAAGGATTTTCTCGAAACTGGGTTCCCCCGCAACGACTACCTTTTCGAGAACAACACGCCCGAGCAGATTGCTGCGCTTAAGGAAAAGTACGGTATTCCTGCCGATGCGAAGGTAGTGCTCTATGCCCCGACCTGGAGAGAAGCCGGTGTATTCGATCTCGAGCTTGATCTTTCAGCAATCGTGGACGCCCTTGGGGATGAATATGTGTTTGCGATCCGGGTGCATCATTTTGCTGCGTCTGGCGTTAAGGATGGCATGATCGACGAGCGCGTCATTGATTTAACGATGGGGCCAACGTCGGAAGAGTGCTACTTGATTGCGGACGTGCTGATTACGGATTACTCGTCGCTTATGTTCGACTATGCTGTTCTTGACCGGCCGATGATTTTCTACGTTTATGATTTGGAGGACTATCGCGACAACCTTCGTGGTTTCAACTTTGATTTCGAATCCGACGCTCCTGGTCCATTGCTGCGTACGACCGAGGAGGTCATCGAGGCTTTGGGTTCGCTCGACGATATGCGCACGGAGTACGCCGAAGCGTTTGAAAACTTCAAGCAGGCATACTGCGGGTTTGAAAACGGAAACGCCGGCGAACAGATTTTCAATGCCGTGATGAAGAGGCGGCCGTAGTGGTTGTTGTGGTAAGCCATCCTCTTTCGGAAAGGTTGTTCTGTGAGCGATAGCCCAGCACGCGGAAAGCACGTCAAGCCGTCGTCGAACGTGTCAGAAGGCGATGTTTTGAATCGGTCCCAGACGCTGGACGGTTCTCCTTCGGTACCTCGAACGTCGGCTGCTCCGCAGCAGACTGTTTCGCGTAATGCGTCGCGTCAGGCTTCGACGTCTTCTGCTCCACAGCAGGCTTCTTCGCGCAATTATTCGCATCGACATTCCGCTCCTGCTGCTACGCAGCAAACTCCGCATCGGTCAAGCTCCCTTCAAGAGCCAGGGCAGATGCCTGCCCATAGGGATTTCTACATGCCGCAAGGAGACTATCGGCAGTATTCCAGGGAATCCGCTGGAGCGAGGTATCAGAAGAGGTCCGGCAGGAAAGGCAAGATGGCTACCAAGATCATCCTCGGGTGCCTAGGGGTCTATCTTTGTGCGCTTCTTGTTTCGGGAGTTGTTCTTGCGCTTGATCTGAACGGTGCCCGCAGTCAGGTTGCCGAGCTTAGGGATTCCTTCGTTTCGGGGGCATATTCTTCGGCGCAAACATCTGCCGAGTCTCTGGCGGGTTCGATTCATCGTGCGAACATTGTCGCGTCCAGCCCCTTCTTGGCGCCATTGAGGGTTTTGCCCATAGTGGGCTCCGATATGGTGACGATAGGTCATCTTGCTGCTTCGGGGGACGTGCTTTGCAGCGATGTTCTTCTTCCGACGATCGATGCACTGGCCTCCCAGAATGCAGAACCGTTGTTCGGGGACGACGGAGCTATCAACGCATACTCGTTGCAGCTTGTTGTCAATTCCGTTGCGAGCAATCAGGATGCTGTGCGTAAAGCTGCAGATGAGGCCTATAGCGCCCCGAAAGCAAAAGTGATCGGTGCCGTCGATTCCGCTCGCGCGGCGCTGTGCGGAGCATGTGGACCTCTGAGCGCTATCGCCAAGTCGGGGTCTGATCTGGGCCCAAGGATTCCGTATCTGCTTGGAGCGGAAGAAGGGCCACGAACGTATTTGTTTGCCGCCTTGAATAATGCCGAAATCAAAGGATCGGGTGGCATCCCGGGGTCGTTTGCCCCGCTCGTCATCGACAACGGGAAGATTGACTTGGGGGAAGCGCTGTCCTTGAGTGCGATTCCGAAATACCGAGATGTTATTTCCGGTGCGCCTTACCAAGGTGAAGGCGTTCCCGTTTCCGACGAGGAAGTCGCCGTGTTCGGCAGGCGCCTCGGCTTGGCTGGCTCCGAAGCGACGTTTACCCCCGATTTCCCTCAGGCTGCTTATTACCTCTCGTCTCAGTACCGAGATGGTGGTTTCGGGGAGGTCGACGGTGTTATTGCCGTCGACGTGGTTCTGTTTTCCCGCATGCTCGCTATCGCTGGAGGGGTTTCCCTTTCCGATGGCACCTATATCGATTCGGAAAACGCCGCCCAGTTTTTACTTCACGACATTTATATGAGCAGGCCGCCCGAGGAGCAAGACGTTTTGTTCGCGGAAGTGGCCAACATTGCCTCCGATAGCATTTTTTCCTCTATTGGCACGAACAAGACTGTGGATATGGCGAAAGTTCTCTGGCGTGGTACGAAGGAGCGGCGTTTCCTCGTGTGGACAGCCGATCCGAGCGCGGAATCGGGCCTCGTTGCCTTTGGGTGTTCTGGATCGTTGCTAGACGGAAACGAAGCCCAACGCCTAGGCGTGTACTATTGCGATGACACCTGGGCGAAAATGTCGTGGTACCTTAAGGCCAAAACAACGATAGGGCGGTCCGAAACCGATGCCAACGGCGTAAAGAGCTATGCGGTGACGACGCAGTTCATTAATGCGATAAGCGAGGAAGAAGCTGCTGGTCTTTCGAACTATGTAGCGGGGCGCTTCAGGGATTCGACCAAGGGTGCCATGCTGAACTGGATATACCTGTTTGCTCCGGCAGGGGGGTCGATCACCGACGTCAAGGCTTCGGGCGGGGTCTTTTCGTCACCCGTGAGCTTCAATTCCGACGTGTATGCAACTCTTACGCACGGTGGCATGAACGAAGGCAGCTATCACGGGTTAGATGTTTGGTACGGACGCGCTCTTGCTCTTCCTGGCGAGGCGGTAACTGTTACATACACTGTTAATATGCCAGCAGGAAGCGACGCGCCTTTGACGCTCGAAACAACACCTCTTGCCAGGCCGCGATAGGTACAGATTGCATTGTCGAGGGGTCAAAATGTGGTGTATGCGGAGGCAGGGGAAGTATGCTTGCGGCCATTGCTCGAGAACTGATGGGAATATGCGCGGCGTGATCTAATGGTATTTTCTTCGGCGACATTTCTGTTTGTCTTCTTTCCTGCTGTGCTCGTTTTGTATTTCGTTCTTCCTGGGCGAAAAGCGAAGAATGTGGTGCTGCTGATCGCATCGCTGTTTTTCTACGCATGGGGCGAGCCGGTTTACGTGCTTCTCATGCTCTTTAGCATTACCTTTAACTGGGTGATTGCGCTATTTCTCGGCAAGGCTGACAAGCAGACATCTAGGCGTGTGCTACTGGTTGTCGCATGCGTCGTAAATGTGCTCGTCATTGGATTTTTCAAATACGAGGGATTCGTTGCGGATAATCTCAACGCGGTAATAGGCGCTGATGTGGTTCCCAATTTGGAGCTTCCGCTGCCCATTGGCATTTCGTTTTACACCCTTCAGGCGTTATCGTACGTAATCGATGTGTACCGAAAAGAGGTTGAACCGCAGCGCAATATCCTTTATTTGGGAATGTACATATCCTGCTTTCCCCAGTTGATTGCTGGTCCGATCGTCCGTTACCAAACTATTCAAGATCAGGTTCTCAACCGCAAAGAGACCCTCGATGGTTTTTCCAGTGGATTGAGACTTTTTATCGTTGGTCTTGCGAAGAAGGTGCTTTTGGCTAACACTGTTGCCATTTTGGCCAACAGTCTCCTCGAACAAGGGGCTCCCGTTATAGGCGCGATAGGTGCCTGGGGTGGCGTGCTGGCGTACACCTTCCAAATCTATTTCGACTTCAGCGGGTATTCGGATATGGCCATTGGCATTGGTCGCATGATGGGATTTACGTATCTGCGCAATTTCAACTACCCTTATATTTCACGATCTATCACTGAGTTCTGGCGAAGATGGCATATTTCTCTTTCGACTTTTTTCCGCGATTACATCTATATCCCACTTGGTGGCAGTAGGGTTTCTACCCGCCGCTGGCTTTTCAATATCATGATTGTTTGGTCCATTACCGGCTTGTGGCATGGCGCGGCGTGGAACTACATCCTTTGGGGCGTGTATTACGGTGTCCTTCTGATTGCAGAAAAGATGTTTTTGTCCAAGGTTCTCAATCGACTTCCTGCATTCGTGCAGCATCTCTATGTCATTTTCGTCTTCATGATCGGCTGGACGTTTTTCTGGATTACCGATCCGGAGGTTTTATTCTCGTGGTTTGCCGCCATGTTTGGGGCGTATGGAATTTTGGGAACAAGCACGCTTTGGGAAACGGGGGTTTGGCAGTATTGGCCGGTCTTTGCATTATGCGCGGTAGCTTCAACACCCATCGCCCCGTTTGTAAAAGAGCGCTTTGCTGCTTTTGTCGAGCAACGGAAGCCGAAAAACGTGTCGGTCGATGGTGTGGTGAATCCGAAGCGAATAGAAAGCGTCGAGTTGTGCGTGTTCTCCATCCAGCCAGCTGATGAAAAGAGAATGCGAATCGATATCGTGGCATCAGTCGTTTACGATGCTGTTCTCCTTGTGTTGCTCGTGTTAAGCTCGATGTCGATAGTGTCGGGCTCGTTCAATCCGTTTATCTATTTCCAATTCTAGGCTGCGAGATGAAGAAGGTTCTCAACATAGTTTTTTCTATCCTCGCCGTTGTCGTGTTGCTTAATGTTGTCGCAAACAAAGCTGCTCATAAAATCGTGCCAGGCTACGATCCGCCTCAGTGGACATATCTGGAAGGCAGGAACTACCAAAAGCTCCCTTCTCGCAGCGTGGCCTCGGTTTTGGGCGGAAAGTTCCAGTCTCAGTTTGAGCAATACGTCGCCGACCTTGTGCCTGCGCGCGACAGGGTGCTTGGTGTCAATGCTCGATTGCAGCGCGGGTGCATCGAAGTGGCAAACGTCCCATTCGGCTACGATGCCTACCCTACTTTTTTCGGGTCCAAATTCTGCTACTCTCCGACATACCAAAGCATTTCAGAGAGTCCGTTTAACAAGGCTTCGTTCGGCAAGAAAACTATGGGTAAAGCTGTAGACGCATACTCCGATTTGATCGAAAGCCATCCTGATGTCTCTTGGGTTTTCTTCATGCCTGAAAGAGCGGGGACGTTTTGCGAAATGCCTGCTTCGCGTCTGTGCTCGGACATGGCCGACTACGCCTATTTCAAAAAGGTGTTCCTGGACGAGTTGCCTTCATCATGCTCGATTGTTGACGGTTCGTATTCGAACCTTGACGATTTTTTCGAGAATTATTTCAAGACAGACCACCACTGGCAGGTGCCGGGAGCCATGCGCGCATATCGCAGCATTTCCGAAGCGCTGGGAAACGAATGCATTGAGTTCGGAGACGTGGTCGAAGTGTTTGATGGTCCGTATTGGGGCGCTGCCGCCCGAAACGGCAACATCGTCGCTGGTTCAGGGGATGTATGCTATGACGTGGAGTTTGAGCAGACGCCTCTGGCTGTGACGGCGGATGGTGTAGAGGTGCGCGAAACATGGTTGTGCGAGTCGTACGAGAATCCATGGCCGCCTTACGTGAAAAAGGATTTGTACTCTAATTTTTATGGAGATTGGTTCCATCGCGATAGGGGTCTTATAACCATAGAAAACGAAAAAGCGCCCGACAGGACTCTTCTGATAATCGGCGACTCGTTCACTAATTCGTTCGAGCGCTTCTTCTCCTCTAGCTATCGTAGGGTGTTCGTAATCGATCCGAGAGAGTACGACGACACCGTTGACGCGTTCCTCTCCACGCACGGTGTCGATGACGCGGTGTTCGTTCTTTCGGCGGCGCATGCGTTCTCGAAAGACGTCTTGAACGGTTTGTAGAGCCATTGTTGGTGGGGAACGCCGACGTGGCTTCTGGTATAAAATAACAAAATATCATAATTAGCGTATTTGATTACGTAACAGAAAAGGAGTTTGTGATGACGAATCGGGCCTTACCTCTAAATGTAGCTTTTAGAGTGCTCCTGGCGCTAGCCCTGTCCGCACTCGGTGTCCCTGCCGTTTTTGCTGCGGAACCGGCGCAGGCCGCTCAAAGCACCGGAGATGAGAAAGGGGCGAGTGTTCTAAGTATCGACCCCTCTGAATCTGCTTCTTCAGAGCCCGGCGCTACCGAAGGGAGCTCTGTTCGGAACGAGGTAATTAACGTCGAAAAGAAGCAGACGGTTATGGCTGCGGCAAAGACGATTATGGTCTCGGGGACAGACGCTAAGAGCATTAATACGGCCCTTACGGAAGCGGGGCGTAACGCTACGGCGGATAATATGTATGAAGTCCGCCTAACCTCTGGAAAGACTTACACCATCGACTCTCCGTTGCGTCTCTATTCGAACGTTATCCTAAACGCTACCGGGGCTACGCTCAAGAACGCTCTTACCGGCCAGGCTATGGTGTACGGCAAGAATATCAAAAAGGATTTGGCTGGCGATTACGAGATTGCGACTTACACCGGCTACGACATGTTCACGAACGTCAAGATAATCGGTGGTACGTGGGATGTCGCTGCTACCGCTAAATCGAAGACGGTCACCGCCATGTCCCTGCGCCATGGAAACAACATCACAATCGAAAACGCCACGGTAAAGAATTGCTCGTGGCACATGGTAAACGTTGCTGCCAGCAAGGTTGTGAGGATCAAGAATTGCAAGTTCCAGGATTCGGTCGACCTGTATCCAGAGGCAACCGAACAGACCATTGAATGTGTGCATACGGACTTTGACACGACTGTAGGCGAGGGTGGCAGCATGTCGCGTGACGGCCTTCCTGCCGGCGATGTTGTCGTGGAGAACTGCTCGTTCGATAACGTGTTCTCCGGAGTTGGCACCCACCACACGATTGCCGAAAACGAATCGGGGAAAGTGAAGGGCGAAGGCAAGTCGAAGAAATACAGCGGTACTGCCCTCACGGTGACGGGCTGCACGTTCAACAACGTCCACGGCAACTGCGTCGATGCGTTCAGCATGGATAACGTCACTATTGCAGGGAACAAGGTTACCGGCTCGGTGCCGTTCTATTTCGTGTATGCGCAAGATGCGAAGAATCTCGTAGTGTCGAATAACGGCTCGGTTGGTCCGTTTGGTTTCGAGAACGGCGTAACGGCCAAGGTTGGAAGTGGTCACATTATTAGGAAGGCTGTGGGGCATGCGCTATTCGTAGATAAAGGCTCCAACGTAACCTTCGATCGTGTCACCATTGCCTCCCCCGCGCAAAGTGCCCTGCGCATTGCTGGAGCTAGTACCGTTATGTTTACTGGTGGCAGCATCTCCGATACGGGTGGGGCAGGCATCAGCGTAGACGGTAAAAGCTTGTTGACGTTGCGTAAAACTAAAATCGCGAGGACACGCAAAGCTGGTGTTTCCGTTGAGGGCGCATCAAATGTCACCATGGAATCGAGCACGGTCGATCAGTCGAAAGACAATGGCATATGGGTTTCTGCCGCCTCAAAGATTACTGCAAACAATAACATCATTTCGAACTCTGCTAAGAACGGTATCAGCCTCCAGGATGCTGTCGCTCCCGCGCTTCGGGGTAACCAGGTCTCGAATTCGTCAGGCCATGGTATCTATGCCGAAAAAACGAGCGGGCTGGTTGTCAGCAACAACAAGGTCACTGAAAGCACGAATTACGGCATTAGCATTGCCGGATGTCCGAAGGCCACGATCACCAATAATACTTCTACGAGCACGAAAAACACTTCTACGAAGCGTGACATCTATGTAGGTGCCGGCAGTAACGGAACGAGGGTGACGGGGAACACGATTGGCAAAAGGGGCGTGTCCGCAGACAAGTCTGTGAAATCTGTCACTATAAGCGGCAACGCCGAAGCAGGAGCTGTGAAGAAAAGCATTTCGGCTGCTGCTGTAACGGGCGTTACGAACAGAACCTATACGGGTTATGCAGCCGCGCAGAGCCTTGTGGTAAAGGTGGACGGCACCACTCTTAAACAAGGTACAGACTATGTTGTCTCCTACAAGAACAACATCAAGGTCGGCACCGCCACCGTCACCATCACGGGCAGGGGCAGCTACACGGGCACGAAGTCCGTCACCTTCAAGATTAATCCGGCCAATATATCTTCCGCTGGTGTTTCTGGGGTGTCTAACAAAGTCTACACCGGCAAGGCCATCGCGCAGAGCCCGACCGTCAAGCTGGGCGGCCACACGCTCAAGCTGAACTCCGACTACACGCTCTCCTACAAGAACAACATCAAGGTCGGCACCGCCACCGTCACCATCACGGGCAGGGGCAACTACACGGGCACGAAGTCCGTCAACTTCAAGATCACCGCCGCCCCCAAGGGCGCGGCCAAGTGGACGCGCCTGGAGGGCTACAGCGAGTTCGACACGATGCGCAAGATCGTGGGCGCGGGCTGGAAGAACGGCTGCGGCGGCACGGTGGTCGTCGCCACGGCCGACGGCTTCGAGGACGCCCTTTCCGCCTCGGGCGTGGCCGGCCTCTACGGGGCGCCGGTGCTTCTGGTCAAGAGGGGCTCGCTTCCCGCCCAGACGCGCGCCGAGCTGCAGCGCATACGCCCCTCGCGCGTGATCATCGCGGGCGGCACGGGCGCGATCGTCAAGGGCGTCGAGGACGCCATCCGCTCCGCGACCGGCGCGAGGATCGTGCGCTCCTTCGGCAACAGCGCCACCGACACGGCGGCCAAGCTCAACCGCGACTTCTTCGGCAAAAGCTCCGACACCGCGGTGCTGGCCACCTCTCTGGACTTCTACGACGCGCTGGCCGCGGCGCCGGTGGCCTACGCCAAGCACTACCCGATCTTCCTCGCCGAGAACAAGGACACGCTCTCTGCCTACACGCTCTCGTCCATGAAGGCGTGCGGGATCAAGAAGGTGGTAATCGCCGGCGGCACGGCCGTGATCTCGGGCAAGATCGCCGCCAAGCTGCGCGCCAACGGCATGTCGGTCGTCGTGCAGCACGCCGGCTGGGACTACTACGACACCTCCCGCGAGATCGCCAAGTGGGGCGTGGCCAACGGCATGAGCGCGGACAAGGTGGGCGTGGCCACCAGCTTCGGCTACGTCGACGCGCTCTGCGGCGCGGCGCTGTGCGGCAAGAACAACTCCGTGCTCGTGCTGGCCGACGCGCGAAGCGCCAAGAACGTGAACAACGGCAAGGACAGCTTCACGAAGGCCTACAAGTCCCAGATCGCCCAGGGCTACGTGTTCGGCGGCAAGAACGCCGTCAGCGAGTCCGTGCTG